>JBGTCM010000176.1:0-17726 GCA_041748795.1 Pyrinomonadaceae bacterium | reverse complement strand
TTGCCCCTGAATGATATTTGGAGGGCAAGTTTTGTCGACCCCATTTCAAGACTGTCGACATCCAGACAAGCTCATCGAGAAAGTCGTTTCCTCTCTTTTCGTATGCTAAATCCGTTAACTGGCCCTCAACATCAAACTTCTTTTGAACAGATGGGAAATTGAGGTCTGTGAAGGTAGCCGCTAAACCCAGTTCCCTTACCATCGTTACCATTGCCTCGATCACGCGCGCCCCACCCCACGGACCCGCCGATACTCCGACAAAGCCAACAGCTTTGTGAACGTATTCTCGAAGCAATAGGTCGAGCACTGCTTTCAACGCGCCCGGATAACCGTGGTTATATTCCGGTGTAACAATCACGAGGCCATCGGATGCCTTAACGACGTCCCGCCACTCTGGGAACAGGTTCTTAATTTCCTGACCGTAGTTGTCCTGGGGAAAGGCAAACTCAGCAACGTCGAACAACCTGGTTTCGATATCAGACCTTTTGTCCATTTCACCAACCAGCCACTTTGCAACGAAATCGCTTTTGCGAAGTCTGCGATTCGTTCCCAACAACACCGGCAGTAGTAGTTTGTCCACGCTTCTCCCTCCAGGCAATCAATTACCCATGGTCATCAGGGCCGCGTAGGTTTCGATCCCATCCCAGAGATTCTGCAGCCGAATATTTTCATTCTCCGCATGTTGATTGTTGTCGTAATTGGCGATGGGAACTGTAATGGTTACCGTCTTTAGGTTTTCAGTGATGATCGAAAGCGGCAAACTGCCTCCCGATGTTGGCAGCTTAACAATGCGATCGACAGAGGTGGATTGGACCGCGGCGACGACAGCCAACGAAATAGGCAGATCCATCTTCGTACGTTCAGCATTGTATCCACCTGATCGATGGTTGACCCTCGCGATCAGGGCATGCTTCAATCGTTCTTCTGGAGTCGGCTCACGCTCGATAACGTAAAACCCTTGTTTGGTGACGTGATCTCTGAGCCGCTGCACTTGCCGCTGGTAGTCGGTCCCTTTTACTAATCGAAGATCAAGCACGGCCGTTGCAGTCGTTGGAATGATATTGCGCGCCAAAGCACCTACGTCGCCACTGCTCATGCCGTTGATGTTGAGTGAAGGCGAGTTGATTAGCTCAAGGAGGCTCTTCCCTCCGCCCTCAACTTCCGCCAGACCTAATTGAGTTTTTAATTCGGTGTCATATTGGGGAGCCTCGGCAATAGCTTGATTCTCGGCTTCACCAAGAGTTTCAACATCCTCGTACCAACCAGCAATGGTTACGCGGCCTGAACCATCCTTCATTGACGTGAGGAGTCGGGCTAGAGCGTTTGCCGGATTAGGTGCCCAATTCCCATAGTGTCCGCTATGAAGAGGCCTTTTGGCCGCGAATACCGTGACATCGACGTTGGTGTCGCCGCGAACGCCAAACACCACCTGCTTTCTTCCTGATTGATGAATGGGCCCGTCGCAAATGATCCACGCCTGGGCCTGCAAAAGCTGTTGGTTAAGCTTAATGATTTCGGCAAGATGTGGAGACCCAGCTTCTTCTTCTCCTTCAAAAAGGAATTTCAGGTTTGATGTGAATTTTACGTCTTCCGATCTGAGAGCATCGAAGGCAGTTAGGATCGCCATCACTCCGGCCTTATCGTCGGATGCAGAACGGGCGTAAACCCTCCATTCCGCATTCAGCGCGGTAGTGGGAAGAGGCATCGGAACAATCTGCCCGTCTTTTTCCAGCGACTCAGAGCGCAACACCGGCTGCCAGGGCTGAGTACTCCACTGCTTCGGATCAGTCGGCTGACCATCGTAATGGGCGTAAAGAATCAAAGTTCGCTTCGCACCCGGGGTGAACCATTCGCCGTAGATGGCCGGGGGCGCGTCGGTGCTCTTTGCTTCCAGCAGTCGCGGGTTCAAACCCCGCCGCTTCATCATCTCCATGATCGCCGCCGCATTCTTGCGCATGTTTGGTAGATCTGAAGACACGTTTGGAATCGATAACAGATCAACGAACTCTTTAAGAATTTGGTGTTCGTGTTTCTGACGATATGCACGCACTTCGAGCTGCAACTTGGTTTGAGCGAAAGAGGGCGTTGTGGTAAAGAGGACAAACAGAACAGTAAGTGTTAGTTTCATGATTTGAGTTCAATCGAACGTTCAGGCGGAGAGCGCGGACTTTAGGAAATAATTGGGCGCGAATCGACCTAAACACGTGGTCTAGGTTGTCTCGACCGTCAAGGGTAATGCCTGAGGAGATAAAATGCCAGACGAACAGCGAATAGCTAACAACTCGCAAACATACGTGGTGGATGCCGATGAGTTTTCATATGACACGGTCGAACAGACGAACGGCCAGGCTACAGTAATAAGATTTCCACTCGAAGATACCCGCTTTCATGCCGGTGATGTGGTAGTCGTCCTTTCAGCTGGCGAGATTCATTTTCACGGAATGATTGGTCGCCTGGCGGATGGTTGGGCTATTGCAACGGACAGGCGTGGTTCATTGCTGCCGACAACAGTGCAGTAAGATCTATACCACCCTACTTGCGCGTATAACCTCTCGGGTAGTTAACGTCCACGTCGGGCCTCGACGAACTGATCTTGACTCGGTGAAATCCTTTCCCAGGATGCGTCGACAGGTATGTAAGCGCAATCTGCCTGTCCAACGCTGAATTGAGTTCTCGTATGAACGGCTCGAAACTGGTCGGAACGCCCAAGCCTTGAAAAAAAGCCTGCCCTCCAGTGTCATCGGATAATCTTTGCAGCGAGCCCTGCGCATCGGCCATCAAGCTCCCGCTACCTAATGAAGTAGTTGTAGGAGCAAAAAAGGAGTAGATGGCCACACTGCTCCTTTGCGCTTCGTTGATTGCCCGCTCAAGATCTACGCTCTGGGCAGCGGAGCTCGAAGAAATGCCTCTGGAAATATCCAGTCCATCGGACACGAGAAGGATTGCGCGTCGTCCCGCTGGTTGAGATTCAAAGCGGCGGAGCGCCTCAATGACTTCAACGTAAGGGTTGTAAGGGGCGGCGCTCGCTACTCCGAGAGGGGGGCGTAGAGCTTTGGCTGCTCGTTCGAGATCGGGCGTGAATTTTTGGCGCAGTTGCAGGGTGCCAGTTCTCAGGTAACCAACGGCAACGCGCGAGCCGCGAGGCAGCCGTCTTATAAATGCCGCCAAAGGTTTAATCTCCAGACCTATGGACGAAACAACGTCATCTTGAATCAGGACGGCCAAGTTGAGCGGCGAATTTGAACCCATTGCGCGAATTGAAAGTATTGTCTGTGGATCTCCGTCCTCAGTGACAGCCAAATCAACCGATTGAAGTTCGACTTCGCGCGGTGTTCCTTTAACGCGGATTGTTAGCGGAATGGTCACAGGTCTGGCGGAAACGGCCGGACCGCTTGAAGTTACACTGGGAGACTGCGCAGAGGCGTTTTCGCCCAACCACAAGGTGGTAACCAGAGATAGCACGACAGCGCTGTTAAATACACCTAGCATAGCAATACGCCTCATATTTGCTCCTCTTTGCCCCGTCACGTTCCGCGAATGCATTATACAGGCATCGACGCCTTAGACCTTATTTAGTCATCTGCCAGCGATGGCGGAAAATCAAATTGCCAGCTAAGATCGCTTGTAACTTAAACACGCGGTTTCCTAGCGAAGAATGATTCAAACCACAACGGGAAAGATCAGTGCGAGTGACCGCCGAATGGCCCAACTACTCAGTTGGGTCCCATGGGTCTGCCTGGTTTTGGTAAGTATCCCTCTGCCCGTAATTTTCTTGATATTGTTTTTGACATCAACTGCTACTGATTCGGCGGCCGTCTACCTCTTACTCTCCTTTGTTTCATTAGGTCTAGGATTAGTTGTCGGGCTGGCTCTCGTAATTCTACTTTTGCTGTTTCGTAGGCGCTGGTGTATGCGGCTGCGCAATCGCTTGGCAGTAGATGGAATTACCGCGGGGGAAGTGGGTTGGTTCGAAACCGAGCTATCCTCCGAAGAGCGCACGGCCTGGCGCGAATTAAAGGCTCACAATCCGCTTTTAGCCGATGCTTACTGCGAAACGTTGGCAGCGCGACTTAATGCTACCAGGATTGCAGCGCGGGCGCGTAGAGAGGTGCTAAGAATTGAGCGTCAGATTAATCGTACCCGGAATTTACCAGGCGTTGACACTAGTCAACTCTTGAACGACCTCCTCGCCGATCGGCAAAGAGTAGACAGCCTTCGACAGGAAGCAGCGACTCGTCACTCGGCGGCCAAGGCTCGGCTCCAAACAATCGAAGCTGCCGCGAATCGGGCTCTCAGTCAGAGTGAAACCGAATTGATGCTGCAACGGCTTGTGTCGTCCCAAGACCACTTTCCGCTGGTGCTCGAAATGGCGAAACTTGAAAGCGAGGTCATCCTCGAGTTAGAGCAACCTGACCGTTAGACTCACTCACGAAAAAGCCGCGATCCAGCAGCACAACCTCATAACTCTAATTCTTCTAGTCGGTAGACTCCAGGAGCAACCCGGATTGCGAAACCTTCGTCAACAAGAGCCCAGTTACCAATTCCTGCGTCGGGGTTCGACAAGCCTGTGACTCGGGCTAGCTCGCCTCGCCAAGTTAAGCCAGCCGCCAATAGATACGCTCGCGCTATTTCCTTTAATGCCTCTTCCCTGCTGATCACAACGGCAAGCTCATCTCGAAACCGACTCTCAGTTAAGGTCCATATATAAGTAAATTTGGGAACGTAAACCACGTCACTTGGAATCAGCTTGAGATTTTTCTGAACCTCATCCATTGCGCCGTTGAACCTCTTTCTTTCAGTAATGCCGCTTTTTTGTCGAAGTTCACCGGTTGAAAGCTCCCACTCCTTGCGTAGGACTGCGATGATTCTCTGCGCTGGTTTGGATAGGAGAGATCGTTCCTGTTTCTCGACGACTCCGAATAAGACGTTGAAATGCGGTAGTAGCCTTCGAGTAATAAGGATCGTCCGAGGTCCCCTCAACTTGCCATAGAAAACACGCCCACGACGGATAAGTTCATCTTTGATTGTCCAAGCTAGGCTGGTTTCGGGATCCTTTTGCACATTGCGGGGTGTTTGTGCATCGCGCCGACCGCAAACCGCTATGTATAAAGATGGACCTGGTCGACGCGAGTCGGTCAGTGCAGAACAGAAACCCACTCGGTCCACCAATCGTTCTGCAGCGTTTACATCCTCAATTCGCAACTCGGGATCCCGTGACCATGAACGATCTCGATAGTTTTCTATTTTCTCAGGTAGGTACCGTTTGGACATCCCTGGAATCCTATCAGATTGATTCAACTCTTCAATCAGCCTGACTGGTGAGGCTGACGCTGCAAAGCATCTATATGCGAAACATCTAACTAAAAGTAGCCGAATCAACGATTTCCACCATTGATTTCCTGTTGGCACGGTCGTTGCCAATCGTGCTGTGCCCGGATATCTCATGGCCGGGCTGCCACAACAAAACGGCCACCGTTAGGGAAGACCAAATGAAGAGAACAAAGTCCATCTTAATAGCATTTGCAATGAGCATCTCGCTCATTGCGTCGTTAGCCGGCGTCCTGACCGCAGCCGTCGGCGCTGCACCTAAAAAGGGAAACACCGGGGACGACAAAATCGCACGAAACCTTCGGAACTCTGATACGAGCGGAAAGGCCAACAGCGTAAATGTTGTCGTTCAGCTTAACGGCCCTATGAGTAATGAACTGTCTTCCCTATTGAGAAAGAGTGGTACACGGCTCAAGAGACATTTTCAATATTTCAATTCCGCTTCAGTCGAACTACCCGCCAACGTTGTAGAGGATCTTGCTGATTACGAAGAGGTTGAGTTCATTAGTGGAGACGATGAGTTGATGGCGCTCGGACACGTCACTTCGACGACAGGCGCTGATGATGTGCGGGCTGCGTCAAACTCGGTGGCCGGCCTGACGACGCTGGACGGAACGGGTATTGGCATTGCAATCATCGATTCGGGTATTTACTCGGCACATAAATCTTTCGGTTCGCGAGTAACCTACAGTAAAGACTTTACCGGTGAGAATCGCGTTGACGATCCTTATGGTCACGGAACTCACGTAGCGGCTGCCGCTGCTGGAAACGGTAGCCTTTATAGCGGTAACTATACAGGGATCGCGCCAAACGCGAATCTGATCAATATACGAGTGCTCAACTCTCGTGGCCGCAGTTCGATATCAGTTGTTCTCGCTGCCCTTGATTGGGTCTATACCAATCGCTCACTCCACAATATCCGCGTCGTGAACATGAGCCTGGGTGGACCGGCGCTCGCATCTTATTCGAAGGACCCTCTCTGCATCGCTGTCAGGAAATTGGTTGATGCTGGCGTGGTAGTTGTAGCCGCTGCCGGAAATGATGGCAAAGACGCATTCGGCCGTAAGCAATACGGTGGCATTCATGCTCCAGGAAACGAGCCATCTGCCATTACCGTAGGGGCGACAAACAGCTATGGCACAAATCAGCGAAGCGATGATGGTGTGACCACTTACAGCTCGCGGGGTCCTACGAGAAGCTTCTGGACTGACGACCGCGGAATTCAGCATTATGACAATTTGATTAAACCTGACCTCGTTGCTCCAGGTAATAAGTTGATTTTTGCCGAAGCTGCTAACAACTACCTGGTTTCCAATGATTCTACTTTGGATACTGGCATGGGAGCTGGTCGGAACAACCAAAAAATGATGTATTTGAGCGGTACGTCAGTATCGAGTCCGCTTGTTGCGGGAGCCGCCGCCCTTTTACTTCAGGCGAACCCAAAGCTAACGCCGAACATGGTCAAGATGTTGTTGAGTTATACCGCTCAACAACTGCCGAACGTCAACACCCTTGAGCAAGGCGCTGGGCAACTAAACATTCCAGGCGCGGTGAAGCTAGCAAGGGTTGTACGCGGGGATCTCAACAACGCAACACCTCTTGGTGCCTCGCTGTTAAAGTCCTCTGCGCCATCTCCCATAACCACGATCGACGGAACTACTTTTTCCTGGGCGCAAGGGTTCGTTTCAGATCAAGGCTACGTAAAAGGGCGTCCTCTAATTACAAAGTATCAAACGGTTTATAACCTAGGCGTCCTGCTTTCCGATGCCACCCTTCAACGATCAGGCGTGCTCGTGAGTGATTTTACAATGCAGACGAGCGGCGTTATTTTGTCCGACAATATTGTGATAAGTGACGGTACCACTCTTGGAATTGGTGTCGGCTTCTTACCCTCAGGAGTTCTGCTTGGAGACGGCGTCCTGCTGTCAGATGGAGTGTTGCTAGGAGATGGCGTCTTGATAAGTGACGGCGTTTTGATCTCCGACGGAGTACTCCTAAGTGATCGCGCAGGCGGCGATCACACCGCCTGTATGGAATAACCTCAACGCTTCCCTGCCTTCCAAATACACCATCATGCACGCCTCTCTTTCAACAAAAACGAATTCGGCCGAGTACCTATTATCCTCCTGCGCCGACGCAGCGGTTGAACCGCTAACGAACGCTGATCAGGACGAAGCCCTGGAGTTCCTCGGAACGCGCTCCCTCCACACGGCTTTCCTTAGCGGACTTATTCGTGATAACGGCATTCTCGGTTCGAACAACCGTGGCACGTTTTACTGTTACCGGAACAACCTTCGGGAAATTGAAGGTGTAGCGCTTATCGGCCATGCGATCCTTATGGAAACCGTGACAAACAGAGCGGTCCGAGCATTTGCTGAGAGGGCGCAAAGTTTCAAAGTAGCCCACATGATCATGTGCGAGGAGGAACAAATCGATAAATTTTGGAGTTTCTACGCGAAGAATGGTCAGGAAATGCGCCGTGCGTGCCGACAACTCGTGTTTGAGCTCCGGTGGCCTGCTGAGATTTCGAATCCTGTAACAACACTGCGCTTGGCAAAGTCCGACGATTTAGGGCTGCTGATTCCGGTGCATGCGGAGCTGGCGCGCCAAGAGAGCGGAGTGGACCCAAGAGAGGTCGACGAGTCTGGATTCACTGAGCGTTACGCAAGGCGAATTAGACAAGGCCGAACCTGGATTTTGATCGAAAACGGGCAACTTCTGTTTAAGGCAGAAATCGTGAGTGAAACGCTCGAGACCACTTACATCGAAGGCATCTGGGTCAATCCGAGCGTCCGTCGACAAGGCTTCGGTCGCAGTTGCATGTCGCAGTTGGCAAGAATGCTGCTATGGCGCACAAGGTCGCTGTGTCTAGTGGCTAATGACGAAAACGAAGCAGCCAGGGCCTTCTTTAGGCAGGCTGGATATCACGCCCGCGGAGTCTATGACACCATATTTCTAAGATAGCCACGGGCCAAATCAACGTGCGGAAATGATCTCAACCAATCCCA
This sequence comes from Pyrinomonadaceae bacterium, assembly GCA_041748795.1. Taxonomy (GTDB): domain Bacteria; phylum Acidobacteriota; class Blastocatellia; order Pyrinomonadales; family Pyrinomonadaceae; genus PSRF01. The sequence goes on along the minus strand of JBGTCM010000176.1, from coordinate 9,390 downwards.
TATCAGCTCAGCGCTCTCCATCAGTCGGGTCTCCCGGCCGCTGGATTTCTTCGGAACCTGAACCCGGTACCTGTGCCTGGTATTTAGAGCGCATCGTCAACCAGATTGATTCTGCCGAAGTAAAAGAGACTGTGCAGGTTGTCTTTGCGGACCTTCTAAGACTACTCGAGTGCCTCGGTATGATCAAAGCTCATCTACGTCAAGTCGATTCGGCAGATGAGACCTTTGCGCTCTTTCAACTCATCCATGACGACGCGCGTGGCCTAGTAGAGTTTGTTCGCTCCGACGCCATTAACTGTGCCGGCATAACCGAAGAATTGGCCGACACTCTTGACGGAATAACCTTTGTCATCAACCACGACTTGCAGCGGGTTTTTGAAAGCGACTCACGCGGACCCCTTTCCGACAAAACAACCCATGTCATCCTGAGTAAGGTTCATCGGGCTCATGACGTACTCACAAACTGCCTTCAGCAGTCTACGATTAGCTTGGCGATGGTCTTTGATAGCAGTTTAGTAGGAGCCAAACTGTTCGACAACTCTGACATGCGTTACCGGCAGTCGCTGCAGCTTTGCCAGGATCTGCTCACTTTACGCCAACTTGTCGAAGACTTTGAGGAACAGGCAGGAGAACTCGCGCTGACCAGCCTGACTGCCGGAATCACAAAGTTTCGTAACGAGAGCATGGAGTGTCTGATGTATTCGGACTGGCCCCAGTTTGAGAGCTTTTGCGAAAGAATCAAGGTAGCGTCGACAGATTTCCCAAGTCTGGTGGAAGTGCTGCATCAGTTTCAATGCTACCTCGAGACCCTCTTGAGTCAGGTTCGGATGCGCGCGGTTTTGGCAGAACAGTCTCCGTTCGCCGGCGATGCTCGCACCCCGTTCGATTTCGGCAGCCCCGACGAAACGTCTTCCTCTCAGCGACAAGATTCCCAATGTAATCGATTTGCCCTGGCCGTCTAGAGAGGAAGCGCGGGCATGATATTTACGTCGCAAATATCCAACAGAAATTTGGCCAGCATATACATGTGGGCAACCGCTATTGCCGGAGGTTCGATTTATTTCCTGGCCGGATATCGCATAGACACAGGAATAATTGACGCGCAGTTCCTAGTAATAGCAGTAGTTACTATTTTACTCAGCTCAAGAATCGGCATCAAGATTCCGCACTTTGATTCGCATATCTCGGTTTCAGACACGTTCATCTTTTTGACTCTTTTACTCTACGGTTACGAGGCCGCCATCCTAATAGCGGCAACGGAATCGCTAGTGTCGTCCCTTCGTATTTGCCGGAAACGCTTCACGGTAGCTTTCAATTGGGCGTCTGCCGCCTGGTCAGCATGCGTAACCTCCTACCTGTTGCACTTCACCTTTGGGAACGTTGTGACCTTGGCCGACGGCCCATTGTCAGCCAAATTTATCTCAGCCATCGGACTCATGGCCTTGATTCAATACGCCACAAATTCCGGATTAGTAGCGGTTTGCGGTGCCCTTAAGGCTAACCGGCCCATTTGGCAGACCTGGAAGAAGCATTATCTCTGGACCTCCATAACTTACTTTGCTGGCGCCTCAGCCGCGGCCGTCATAGCTAAGTTGATTCAGGAGCTTGGCTTCTACGCGCTCATTGTAACCATCCCAATCATTGCCATCGTGTTCTTTACCTATCGAACCTACCTTAAGAACATCGAGGCGTCATCAGCCCAAGCCGAGCAGGCCCAGCGGCACGTGGAGGAATTATCACATTTCATTGCCGAGCAAGAGCGGATTCGGGAACAGTTTTCTCAAATGGAAAAGCTCTCAGCGCTAGGCGAACTAGCATCGGGCGTAGCACACGATTTCAACAACACTCTGGCTGGAATATTAGGCCGCGCGCAACTGATTCTTCGAACAAACGATCCTGAGAAGATTACTCGTGGCCTGAACATTATAATTAAGACTGCGGAAGATGGAGCCAAGACAGTTAAGCGAATACAGGATTTTGCTCGTCAGCGCCGCGATCATGATTTCGAACCAGTCTCTATCGATCAGATTCTGTTTGATGTAAGTGAAATTACTAGGCCTCGGTGGAAGGATCGGGCCGAGGCCTCAAACGTTCAAATCAGTCTCGACCTACAGATTCGCTCAAAGACGAGAGTTTTGGGAGACGAATCTGAACTACGCGAAGTGCTCGTCAATATGGTTTTCAATGCGGTTGATGCAATGCCTGATGGTGGGCAACTCACATTGGCGGCCGAGGATGTAGATGATTCGGTCGTGATTTCCGTTGGTGACACAGGCACAGGCATGCCCGCCGACGTGAAGTCGCGAATTTTTGACCCTTTCTTTACCACAAAGGGTAAAGCCGGCATGGGCTTGGGCCTAGCGGTTAGCTTTGGAATCATCCGCCGCCACGAAGGATCCGTGGAGGTTGAATCGGAAGTGGGAGTTGGGACCCGATTCCGGATTAAGCTTCCCAAGGCTCAGGAGATCGAAGAAACTATTCCGGCGATGCCCGAGGCGCCGATCGTTGAGGCCGCGACTAAAGTGGTCCGTACCTATGAGGAAAACCAAGCCAAGATCCTGGTGGTCGACGATGAAGAATCAGTGAGAGAATTGCTCCGCGACTTACTCGAACATGAAGGATGTAGAGTTTATCTAGCGCCGGGAGCGCGCGAGGCATTGAGCCTTTGTGAGGTCCACCAGTTTGACGCGATCTTCACCGATGTGGGGATGGCGGGGATGAGTGGTTGGGAACTCGCGCACGTTATCAGGCAACGCAATGAAACAGTTCCGATCGCAATAATCACCGGCTGGGGTGAAGCAGTAGGTTCCGATGAGCAGAAAGCAGCCCGCGTTGATTGGGTGGTGACTAAACCATTCCGGGCTGAGCGCATAGCTGAGTTAGCAGCCGACGTTGCTCAACGCCGTACGATTGCCGCAAAGCGTGCAGCCTTCACAATCGTCGCGGCGTGACACTGGGTTCATTCCTTTACAATCTTCCAGTCGTTGATTTCAGTCTGAGTATCTTTCACGTTCGGTGGTTTCCTACAGTCTTCTCCCTCGACCAGATGTCTCCGATACTCTACGGCCCTTTTTACGCTCTTCTCGACGGCATCTAGACTGAATGGTTTTAGCAAGAAGTCAAATGCTCCCAGTCGGATAAGACCTTGTGCGTGTTCCTGATCACTGATACCCGAGATAATTATCACTGGTGTGAGCGGAAATTTCTGACGAACGTGGCCCAGTAATTCCAATCCGCTCAAACCTGGCATAGAAATATCTGTAAGGACCACGTCATACGAGTCAGCCTCGAGCCTTGCGAAGGCCTTTTCTGCAGTCTCCGCCGTTTGGCATAGATACTCATCAGAAAGCAGCTCGTACAGAGTGTCGCGAATGGTTTCGTCGTCGTCCACGACAAGTGCTCTTGGCATATTCATCCTTCCACTGTTAACTCAACGACCGAAATTCACGCTTGCTAACATTGGGAGGATGCTCTGTTCTGATGAGGTCTGGGCCGGAAAATAATAACATAGAAGCGGTAGTCTCAAGGAAAATGAAGTGGCCGACCAACCCCATTGCTGGCTACTGCAACTTAGAAAATTAACTTCGGCGATGTTGCATGCTTGTAATCATTTTCTCGCGGCGGCGTTGGCTGTGTTGTCATAGTAGCGAAATCAATGTGGTATTCTCTCTGAACGGAGGAATTCTCATGAATGCTGAAGATCCTAAGGCGGTAATGGAGTGGAAAGGCGAGGATCTCTTCGTTGGCATTACGCCCTCAAATAGTGAAGTAACCATAGATACCGACCATCTTCGCCATTCTGCTCCCACCCCAATGGAACTACTGTTGCTAGCTTTGGGCTCATGCACTGCCGTAGATGTGATTTCAATCCTGCAGAAGAAACGCGAAGACGTTACCGATTACCGAATTGAAGTTCGAGGGCAACGCAGGGTCGAGCATCCAAGGAGCTACAAGCGAATGGGAGTACACCATATTGTTACTGGTCATAACATTTCGGAGCAGTCGGTTGCCAAAGCCATCGAACTGTCTGAAACAAAATATTGCAGCGTGGCAGCCACATTGCGACCCACCGCGGAAATCGTTTCAACCTTCGAAATCATCAAAGCTTAGGAACTATGGTAGTACAAGGAATTAATATGAACCTGTTAGCTTGCTCGATTCTTTTAATGGCGACTCCGGTTTGTGGGAGCGCAACCGCTCAACCTTATGCTTATCTCGGACTACCGCCGCGCGTCGTTGCAATCGTTCCTCAAAGCAGCAGCGATGCAGTTCTGGCCGCGGCTCGTCGCCAGGATCGTGAAGCGCGAAATGCGCGTGGCGTCATTACCCGTCTGACCCCTGTAGAACATCTCCGCCGCGCGTCTATTTATCATTCCAATCGCGCCTTCGATGAAGCGCGCGAGCATTGGCAGGCATTAATAAATTACTATCCTGAAGAACCGCGCGTTGCAGAAGCCCTGTTCGGCATGGGCAGATCATCATTTCAGTCTCGGCGTTATCAGGAATCCTATAACTATTACGATCGACTTGCCCAAACCTATCCTTCCTCAAAGGAAGGCCGTGAAGGACTGAATTTCAGTGGTGCCGCTCTGCTGCGCATGGGTAAGACGTCGGAGGCTGCTGACCGCTATATCGAATACATTAACCGTTTTCCTAACGGCGAACGGATCGAAACCGCTCATCTGAATGCCATTGACACCTTGAGAGAGGCGGGTCGATCACGTGAAGCGCTTGACTGGGTTTCTCGAACTCGGCAGCGATTCTCGGGGACGATTACCGAAACCAATGCGGTATTTGGGCAGTTACGGCTTGAAGTTGCGGAAGGAAATTGGCGGCGTGCTGTGTCGACCGCAAGCGAGCTAAGCAGAAGAAGCTTTCAAAAGGGCGTGGCCACCTCTCCGGCAGAGGTTGCTTACTTAAAAGCCTACAGCCTGGATCGGGCGGGCAATAAAGAAGATGCTGTTAATGGATATTTGGCCGTACCTGGCGGCATCGATTCCTACTACGGTTGGTTGGCAAGCGAACGCCTAGGTCACCTCCTCGACGGCAAGAGTCAATTCCGTGTTCAGGAGCGACTCGACCGGAACAAGTCTCAGGCTGCAGTAGTCGCCGATCGATATCCCGCACCTTACCGGCAGACCATTGTGGCCACGGCGAAGGAGCGAAAGATGGACCCACGATTCATTCTGGCGATCATTCGTCAGGAGAGCGTCTTCCGTCCGACAGCAAAATCTCCGGCGGGTGCGCGCGGGTTATTACAGCTTACGATTGATGCCGCGCGGAAGTATGCGAGCAACGCCGGCGTTACAGGGTTAATGGAGAATCAACTTTACCACCCCGAGACCTCGATTCTAATAGGAAGCGAATACCTAAAAGACCTTTTTGACATGTTTCCCAACTTGCCCGAAGCCGTCGCTGCTTCTTACAACGGTGGTGAAGACAATGTTACGCGCTGGGTCAAACGTGCGGGACAGAAAGACCCGGGCGTGTTTACGTCAGAGGTCGGCTTTGACGAAACCAAGGGTTACGTTCAAAAGGTCATGAATAACTATCGCGTGTATAAGCAGTTATATAATGCCGACCTAACGCGCAGATAATACAGCTTGCCGAGCTTGCGCGGATTCGCGAGACCTCAAGGCTCTGGACTGAATCGTCGATCCTCAAATCCCGTGGCGCTTTCGCGTCGTCTCAACGAATCGGGGCGGGTGTAGTGCCGTGGCACGATTCCCAGCCGGACAAGCGCGGGATAGTATTCGTATCGAATAAGGACCCCGCCAGCCGGTCTCGAGTCGAGATCCATGTTCACCCAGCGAACATCATTCTGAACTGACCGCCCGATACCCGTGGCTGCGTAGTCGTCATCAGGTCTGGGCGCTACTTCACCTCGGCGAATCGTCGAGCTCTCGCTCCCTGTGCTGTTGGACGGTGCTCTTGACTTATTACTACCCCGACCGTCCTCTTCATACCTTGGCCTAGGATAAGGTGCCGGTGTTACAGGAATTGGAATCGGCCTGCGCTCGCGAAAAAAAACAGCGGAGATGACTCCAAGATTTGCAGGCTGGCCGAGTTTTGCGCCGTAGGAGTCTCGCTCAGACGTGAAATAGAATCGGCGTGCGCTTTGCGAGCTCATCTGCCAACCACCAATGCTGATAGTTCCGTATGGTTCTATGACCCACTTGCTCGCGTTCCACGCGGAGGTTCGTCGAGCGTCGATCGTGTTAAGACCATCGACAGACAGCGCAACGGCGACGCGATAAGGCAGAGGGTTTCGCAGCCTAACTTCGTATTCAGCCCCTTCAATGGCTTCCACATAGCTTTTGCCACGCGTGTGGTATTCATCCTGTGGACGTCCATTCACCAGAACTTCAACGTTGAAGCCGCTAATCGGTCGAATGGCTCGATCCGTTTGGGACACAGCCGCTCCTGCATTGAAATTGGAAAAAATAGAGGCCCCGACTATAATTAGCCCCAACACGGCGCCACTTAAAATTGTCCATTTCCTCTTCATTGGCAGACCTCCAGTCTAAAAATCAATTCTTCTCGAATGAAGGAACGTCGCCGCCGGCAGTTCTTGCGGGCGAAATGAATTTGCGATGGGATTTGTTCTAGTTGAGTAAAAAAAGGAGGAAGGCTACAATTGCGGGCCTTAAGTTTTCATTGCGGTTTTGCCGGGACATATTCTTCCAGGGGCTGGGGGTACATAATGGAATACGTACTGACTACAACCAAGACTGAAACGCGCGCGGGGTCCTATTACGACAAAATCGCCAGTGTTTATGACCTGACTTTTAAGATTAACGGTTATGGCCGTTCACTAGATCATTACTTTGCCAAGCACCCACTTCCCGTTTCACGAGACGCCAAAATTCTGGACGCCGGGTGCGGAACTGGGTTACTGACCCTGGCCATCCTGCGCGCACTCCACTTCCCGGTCAGTATTACCGCTCTTGACCTTTCGGCAACTTCAATTAGCGCCGCACGGAAAGCGCTTGAAGAGAGCCCCGGCCGCACTCGAGACGTTACCTTTACTGAAGGAAATCTTCTGTCACTTCCCTTCGCCGACAATTCCCTTGATTTGGTGGTCACCAGCGGCGCTCTCGAATATGTTCCTCTGGGCGAAGGAATGACTGAAGTTGCTCGTGTTATCGCGCCTGGTGGTCACTTGCTGCACCTTCCCTGCCGTCCCTCGCCTGCGAGTTCTTTCCTGGAGATTCTCTTTAGATTCAAGGCTCATCCGCGACGTGAGATACTTCGACAAACCAAAAGCCATTTCCGGATGGTCCATGAGTATCGCTTCCCTCCGTTGCACGTGATCGGCTGGAGCAAGACAGCAATGCTCGCCCAAAAGCTCTAACTAATTCGTTCGCGGATTCCGCGAGGTTATGACGTACTGAACTCATTTGGCAGGTATGAGGCGAATGATTCGATCGTCATCGCTGGAGGGTGCCCCTCGTCCATCCCGGTTCGAAGTGGAAAAGTACAAATAACCGTCCGGGCCTTCGGCGACCTCACGTACGCGGCCATATTTCTTCTCTAGGAAATTCTCCTGCGATACCACACGCCTGCCGTCAAGCACCACTCGAATAATGCGCTCCCCCCGCAAGCAACCGAAAAAGAAGTTTCCGCGAAACGGTGGAAACACGTTGCTGCGGTAGAAGGCCCCACTGCCAGGGGCGCATGCCGGCGTGTATTCCAGCAAAGACGCTTCCATACCCTCGCGTGTTTGTTTATGGTGAATAACCGGCCAGCCGTAGTTCTTGCCCTTCTCGACAATGTTTACTTCGTCGCCGCCCCCCGGCCCATCAAATCCACTTGGACCATGCTCAGTCTGAAACATGAGGTTTGTGCCGGGTTGCCAATCGAGGCCCTGCGCATTGCGGTGACCGTACGACCAAATCTCTGAGCGGGCACCGTTCTGCCCAACAAAAGGATTATCCTGCGGCACTGAGCCATCGTCGTTGAGTCTCAGTGTCTTCCCGGCGAGCGAATCCAGGCGTTGGGCTAACGCGCGATCGGTGGCGTCGCCAGGTGATATAGAGTTTTGCATCAACACCGAAACGTATACGGCAGCCCGCGTGATATTTGGCAGCCGGAATGTTCTCGATGATTACCTTAGGCTCCGCGAACCCGTTTAAAGCCTCACGATAGCGGACCACTCGTACGCGCAACTCATCGGCTTTGTAAGCATAGGCCAGGTAGACGAGACGACTGGTGGTAAATTGCGGATGCAGCGCGATACTCATCAGGCCACTCTCGCCTGTCTGTTCGACGCCGGGCACCGTGAAGAGTGGATCGGGTCGCAATCGTCCGTTTTCGTAAACTCGAACCCGGCCAGGTCGTTCCGTAAAAAACATGCGTCCGTCCGGCGCCCAAACGATAGACCATGGCACTTCGAGGTTACCGATTACAGTTTCGATCTTGAAGTTAAGTTGAGCATTTGGCGCCGATTCGACTTCGCCCGCACCACGGCCCGGCGGTGGGCCACTGCAGCCAAGCAGAAGCACAGCAACGAAAACTAACCACGGATTAATTATTAGATGAAGCTTATTCAGACGGCGAGGGGAAGCCGAGGAGCTGAACTCGTGCTTGTTCGACATTACATTGGTGTCCGACCCTTGAGCTAATGTTGAATGTATTCGTGCAACAGCTTTATTTCATCGCCCTGTTCGCTCAATTCAACGCGCATAAGATCTCGCATTGAAAGCATCCCGACCCAACGCTCTCCATCGACAACCGGCAAATGTCGCGTCCCGATCAATTCCATCCGTTCCAGAGCCTGGTGCGGAGTCTCATCGCAGTTAATCACCGCGCGCAACTCGCTGAGAACATCACCGATCTTGACTACTGAGGGGTCACGATGCTGCACAACGACGCGCTTAACGACGTCGCGCTCGGAAAATACGCCCATCAGCTTGCCTCCGTCGTCAACAATACAGACGGCGCCGATATTTCGAGACGCCATAAACTCGGCTGCTTCCTGCACTGTTGCAGTCTCACGCAGCGAATAAGGCTCACGATCGCGGATAACGTGTCTGATTAACATCATGGGGAGCCTCCGCACCGCAGATTGTCTTGGTTGCGCCGGCTATTATAAGGAAAGCGTGCGACTCTGTCTGTAGCGAAACAAATAAATTCCTTTACCCGAAGAGATTTGCTTGCGCCGACGGTCGACGAAACGTACTTTCGCCTCTGGGCACACGCTTATTGGTTTTATTAAAGCCAAGACGCTCAGTATGAATTCGAAAGAGGTTTTCAATGGCTGCCCAGTATTCGCCCTTTCCTCGCATGCGTTCGCCAAATACGCTGGAGTTTAACTTTCCACCACGTGCCTCACGAATGCGGTTGAGGACGCGATCAGCTTTGGTGGGGAGCTTCTCATACAAGCGCTCT
>JBGTCM010000175.1:0-6612 GCA_041748795.1 Pyrinomonadaceae bacterium | reverse complement strand
GGTTACAAGCGCGGTTCGCGTCATGAAACGTATCTCCACATATTGCCAACTCGCCGTTGTCAATCTTGGCCGATCTGCGCCATCTGCCTCGCATCCATGCGGCCACCATAGATTTCGATCCGGGAGAAGGCCGTCTCGATCTCGCGAAGGTCCGCCGGTGTGAGTTGGATGTTAACCGTGCCCATGGTCTCGCGCAGATGATCCATGTTGGTCGTGCCAGGGATTGGAACAATCCACGGCTTCTGCGCCATCAACCATGCCAGCGCGATCTGGGCAGGCGTTACACCGCCCTTCTTCGCTCCGAACTTCGTCAGGAATTCGATGATCGGCTGGTTGTTCTTCATGACCATGGGGGAGAAGCGCGGGAACGTCGCTCGCAGATCGGTTTTCGGGTCGAATGTGGACTGTGCATCTACCTTCAGCTTGCCGGGCAAGAAGCCTTGTCCCAGCGGCCCCCACGGAACGAAGCCGATGCCAAGCTCTTCACATGTTTGTAGGACACCGTTGTGCTCCACGCTCCGTTCGATGAGCGAGTATTCGGTTTGGACGGCGGCGACCGGCTGAACCGCGTGCGCGCGGCGAATGGTCTTCGCGCTCGGCTCCGAGAGCCCGAAGTGCAGTACCTTCCCAGCCATGATCAGGTCCTTGACCGCGCCAGCCACGTCTTCGATCGGCACGGTGAGATCGACCCGGTGCTGATAATAAAGATCGATGCGGTCGGTCTTGAGACGCTTCAACGATTCCTCAACGACCTTCCGGATGCGCTCCGGTCTGCTGTCCAGCCCGTTCGTGGCGTCGATCTTGAAGCCAAACTTGGTGGCGATGGCGACCTTGTCGCGGACGGGCGCAAGCGCTTCCCCAACCAGCTCTTCGTTAACGTAAGGGCCGTAGACCTCGGCCGTGTCGAAGAACGTGACGCCTCGTTCGTAGGCAGTTCGAATGACCTTGATGCCTTGGGCCTTATCTACGCCCGGGCCGTAGTGACCGCCGCTGAGGCCCATGTTGCCGAAGCCGAGTTCTGAGACTTCCAGCTTGCCGAGTTTGCGGATTTTCATCTTGTTTCCTCCTCTTTCGAGTTCCGCGGATTGCTCCGCGGTTGGGGTCGCAAACGATGCCGACCCACCAATTGACAACGCTACTCCGGCTAGACCCGCGTAGGTTAAAAACTCACGGCGGCGGATGAAGGTCGTGCCAGGGGTTTGTGGATCTTCTTCGTTTCGATCACTCATGATTTTCTCCTGTTGTGCCCGCTGTCTTTTGTTAATCCTTAATTTTTCAATCAACCAGCTCAATCGTCTTACTGTCGCGCAAAGTCGCCGTAAGGACTTTGTCCTCGTCCTTTATTCTTATCTTCATATTTTTCGCCTATTCATTAGATACCTCATGCGTCTGCGCGGACGGCGCGTTGACGACTGTGCCTTTTTCGGCTCCGCAAGCGGGCTGACTTAGACATAGCGCCATTCGCAGAGCGAAAAACTGCATTCTCTTTATCCGAGTCCATGTCAAAATCTGTCACTCCTCCTTACTGTCGTCGCAAATTTGTAACTCCTTAGTCATGGGCGCAGCAGCGCCTTGATCGCGCGGCGCTCGTCCATAGCGCGGTATCCCTCCGCAACCTGATCGAGGGGTAAGGTCAGATCGAAGACCTTGCCGGGGTTGATCTTTCCATTCCACACCAAGTCGATTAGCTCCGGTAGGAAGCGTCGCACCGGCGCTGGTCCACCATGCAGATGGACGTGTGAATAGAACAACTCTTCACCGTTGAGCTCGACTCCGTGCGGCACGCCGACGTAGCCCACGTACCCACCCGGTCGCGCGGCCCGGATCGCCTGCATCATCGATTCCTGGGTGCCCACGCACTCCAGCACCGAGTCGGCGCCGATTCCATCGGTCAGTTCCTTGATCCGGGCCACTCCCTCGTCACCGCGCTCTGCGACAATGTCGGTCGCGCCGAAGTCGCGCGCCAGTTTCTGTCGCGTCTCGTGACGGCTCATGGCGATGATCCGCTCAGCACCCATCTGTCTGGCGGAGAGCACACCAAGGAGCCCAACCGCACCGTCACCAACCACCGCCACGGTTTTGCCCGGCTGTACGTTGGCTGCGTCGGCGGCAAACCAGCCGGTGCCCATTACATCGGAGACCGCCAATAGACTCGGGATCAGATCGTCCGAGGGAACATCAGGCGTTGCCACCAAGGTGCCATCGGCAAGTGGAACGCGCAGCAGCGGCGCTTGAGCGTGCGTCATGAATTCGCGACGCACGCACGACGAGTGATAGCCGTACCGGCAGTTGGGGCAGGTGTTGTCAGACGTGGCGAACGAGCCCACGACGAACTGCCCAGGCTTGATGGAAGTGACTTCCCTGCCGACTTCCTCAACGATGCCGCAGTACTCGTGCCCCATCGGGGTCGGCTCGGGAACCGGACTGATTCCACGGTAAGGCCACAGGTCAGACCCGCACACGCAGGTGGCCGACGTTCTGATGACGGCATCCGTCGGGTTAATGATCGTCGGCGTGTCGCGCTCCTCGAAGCGCACGTCGCGCGAACCATATAGAACAGTTCCTCGCATGATATATCTCTTGTTCCGTTGATTTAGCTCCAAATTTTAGGGACTTCCGAATAGATCTCGGTATGACGATTCTGGTAAATAATTGGACGTTCCTGCAAAACCTGGCGCGCTGGACGTGTTTTTATGAACGAGAGAGATTAGTATGAAGGCATGAATCAGGAAGCTGCATACAATGCTCGGAGAATAGAGACCGCCCGAGAGGAAATCGTCTCGCGAATGAGTCGCCTGCTTCCCGAAGACGGGAGAATCAACGTATTTTCCGATCTTCTCCTCATCAGAAGATCCGGGCCGGCCGAACCTGTTCAGTCGCTTTATCAGCCCGCCTTTTGTTTTGTGGCCCAAGGAAGAAAGCGCGCGAGTGTGGGAGGAGAAGTCTTTTTATACGATCCGTTTCATTATTTAATTTTCACGGTCGACTTGCCCGTTACATTCGAAATAGAAGCAGCATCAAAGGAATTGCCTTATCTGGGAATGAGTTTAAACTTGGATTCCGCCCTTGTCGCTTCGGTCATAGTTGAATCCGGCCTACGGATAAAGAAGGGGGACGCCAGCGTTAAGGCGATGAACGTCAGCCCGATAGACGCCGACTTGCTCGACGCTGTTACTCGCTTGGTACGCATCGCCGAAAAGCCGGCTGAGGGCAAAGTCCTCGCACCGCTCGTTATGAAGGAGATAATTTACAGACTGTTACTGGGCGGTCAGGGTGCGCGGCTTGCACATCTGCTCACTGCAAGCGACACCCGGCGCATTTCGAAAGCGATCGGCCACCTGCGAGAGCATTTTGACGAGCCGTTGAAGATGGAAGAGATCGCGCGCGAACTTGGGATGAGCGTTTCCGGCTTTCACCATCACTTCAAGTCCGTCACAACGATGAGCCCCTTGCAGTTTCAGAAACAGATACGACTCCAAGAAGCACGCCGTCTGATGCTCGGTGAAGAGATGGACGCCGCGAGCGCAGGCTTCCGCGTCGGCTACGAGGACCCGTCTTATTTTAGTCGCGATTACAAGAAGCAATTTGGAGCGCCACCACAACGCGACATCGCTCAGCTTCGCGGTAATCTCGAACTTTGAGCTCAATTTCAATAACAATACGCCGGGCGCGCGGCTCGCTTCCGTCGTATCGATCAATCTAATCGTGCCTTTGGCGATAGTGCCCTCACGAGAAATCCACGAGCGAGGTTCGGGACTTTAAACTCGGCGGCATACTTTGCCTTGCCCGTAACTTTCGCAACGCCATCCACGCGGCTCATTTCTTTTCCGATGCTTCTTGTCATCTCTTCTTAGCTCTCTCCCTTTAATCCTGCTGAGCCAGGTTATGGCGCCAATGTCCGACATACTTTAAGTTTGTCGTGCCGGTGCGGATGCTCAACCAATCGACAAACTGAAAGTATGTCGGACATGGGTTACAGCAACCTGTCCGGCGTAATCTTCCCCATTGCCATCCTGACGATGCCGGAAAAGTCAAAGCGGCGGGCAATTTTGGGGAGTGCGGAATCTGGCCCAGTGGGCTGGCCCACACATCCATACAAGTTACGCTAAGCAAAGCCAAACGTGATTACGCGCATCACGCAAATCCAATGTCAACAAGTCGCACTAAAGACGGCAAGAACGCGATGCAACCGCGTCAAATCAAAGGGCTTGAAATAGCAGCCAAATTGAAGTTAGTCCGCAAGGGCAATACTTGGTATGTGCCATCACAATCCAACAAGCAGGAAAGGTACACCGTTGCTCTAACAGATGAAGAGCCTCAATGCACTTGTCGGGATTATGAATTCCGGAACGACAAATGTAAGCACATGTTCGCCGTCGAATACACGATTGAACGCGAGCGGGACGCTGACGGTCAGACCGTTGTCACAGAGACCGTCAAAGTCATCCGTAAGACTTATCCTCAAAACTGGCCGGCGTACAATGCAGCTCAGACTCACGAGAAATCAGAATTGCAAGCCCTACTCTATGAGCTTTGCCGGTGTGTGCCCGAGCCTCCGCAACATATGGGCAGGCCGCGCCTTTCTCTCGCTGACATTATTTTCTCCTCCACGTTCAAGGTTTACTCCACGGTGTCGGGACGCCGATTTATGACTGATCTCCGGGAGGCAAAGGCTCGGGGTTATCTGTCGAAACTGCCGCACTACAATTCCGTGTTTCGTTATCTGGAAGCGGAAGCCCTGACGCCGTATCTCTATCAACTAATCACGACGAGCAGCCTGCCACTTAAGTCAATTGAATCGGACTTCGCCGTTGACTCGTCCGGTTTCAGCACCGGACAGTTCATGCGCTGGTTGGATGTTAAATATGGCAAGGAGGAAGATCGACGAATGTGGATCAAGGTTCACTTGATGTGCGGCGTTAAGACAAATGTGATCACTTCCGTTGAAATCAGCGACCCCTACGCGAATGACTATCACTACTTCAAATCATTGGTAAACAAGACTGCCCAGAGTGGATTCAAAATGTCAGAAGTTTCGGCAGACAAGGCATATTTAGGCGGGGAGAATCTTCTTACAACTCTGCGACATGGGGCGATCCCGTATATTCCGTTCAAGTCGAACTCTCAAATCCAAACCAATTACGGCCCAAAATCCGAGCTCTGGACACGGATGTTCCATTTCTATAATTTGCATCGCGAGGAATTCCTGGGGCATTATCACAAACGATCAAATGTGGAAACGACATTTAGCATGATCAAGTCGAAGTTTGGCCAGAGGCTTCGGAGTAAGAGCATGACTGGCCAGATTAACGAAGCACTCTGTAAAGTGCTTTGTCATAACCTGTGCGTACTTATCCAATCAGTACGTGAACTAGGAATCGAAGCCGCTTTTCAAGCGGACGTATCGTCAGAAATGTTGTTACGAAACCCTCCAATCTCCTCGCCCTAAACGCTGGCAACTTCGACGCGCTCTTGCTTCCCTCGCCGATCCAACTGCGTTCCTAGCCGGAAGAGCTTCGACACTCTAATACATTTATTCGATTTTGACGGCCCGGCCTTTGCTGTGTTACAAGCATACAGAGTAGGTTTTCTCTCCTATGAAATCAGGCTGGCACATTGGCAAGTTACGGAAAGGGCGCCTCGTCCGGGCGGTGGCCCTTCTATTCTTGTTCCACACAGGAGTTGACCTGCTTTTTCCGCAGCTTTGTAGCGAAGAACCTGTCAATATTCCAATCAACCAATCCTCGCCTGTTTCCAAAGAAACAATCAACGACGAGACTTCTGGGCTGGTTGCTCTATCGCTGCCCAACGATTCCGATGAAGACCAACGCTCAGATCCACCCCGAGATGAAGACTGCTTCTGCTGCTGCACTCATGTGATGGCAAGTCCCGGCTTCGTCAATCCTGGGAACGCAGAACTCAAGCAGCCCAACAGCTCGCAACAAAACATCTCGGTTCTTTCAGCACCGCCTAACGATCCATACCACCCTCCTCGGTTCGCCTAATCAACTGAGTTTTCGGAAATCCGTCCGCAGCTCTCCCTGAGAGTCTGGGGTTGCTTCCGTGCATCGTGCGAACGGTTCCGAATAGCGACGTTTGAAATCGATCGCACTGCTGTCTTGAGCAGGGCCGATACGGGCGCTTACGCCTAGGTTCAATACCGGGCATTAGTTCGAGGAAAAACAATGAAGTGGTTTTTGAAGAAGCGGCAGCGCGTTGCTCGCGGCCTGCTTCTGGCATTCATTATTTCACTGGGCCACTGGTCCATCGTTGAAGCACAGAATCCGTCCGAGCTTGCCGTTGTACCACCTGGTAACAGCTCAGCGACAACCGTAGGCCGCAATGAGACGCCTGAAAGCTCGGCGCTAAAGCCATTCACTCTCAGTCCGACTCTTAAACTTTATTACGATCCGCTGCAAGGAACGTCGTCCAACGATCTCGTCCGAAGGGCGCTGGCCTCAAACGGCGAATTGGCCGCAGTCCGAATTGAGATAGAACGTGCGCGGGCTAGGTTGCGACAGGCGGGTCTGAGACCAAATCCCACTCTCGATTTTGAGCAAACAACAGGACGTTTCACTGGGGCACCGGGCGAAAGCGAAATAAGTGTCGGTC
>JBGTCM010000174.1:0-4439 GCA_041748795.1 Pyrinomonadaceae bacterium | reverse complement strand
AGAAAGTGAAGTTTACAAATTGACGAGGCAGCTTCGCCTTTTGTTCTTCAAGCTCAACGCAGTTCGGGGCCAGCCGCAAAGGTCCTCTTGTTGCTGCACCCTGATCTTTTTCCGTACCCATTTGAAAGTAAACCTCTAAGTGTCAGAAAATTCGCTTGGTGAAATCTGCGATGATTGGTGACGCCTCTATGTATTCTGCCTAGTCTCCCTTATGAATGCAACCGAGTGGAGGGAAGTGGCGACGTGAGAACAACCTACGTTCGTTCGCGAGCGAAGCGAGCTGGTATCAGAACCCGAAGCAGTAGTGCCAAGGTACTGATGAGGTTGATGTCCGGCAACCAATTACAGAACCCAGCGCGGTAGCGCGGGATCCCTTACGCTCCCTCAAAACAAATACTTAAGCCTTTGCAATGGTCGCTGTCTCCCGCATCCCGCGCTACCGCGCTGGGTTCTGTATCGATTAGCGAAACTGCCGACCGGATCCGGGTTGGCCTATGGCGTCAAGGCCCAGGAGACCCGGTCGCTACCACTTCCGGTTCTGATACCGGCTCGCCTCGATCGCGACAGATTTCCAAGTCGCGGCTGAGCTTACAATCTGCGGTCGAGCTAAAACCCGAATAGGTGCTGGATCAATCACGTCTTTAAGACCAGGGCGCTACGCACGTGAATGCTATACTCCGCTTACGTTACAATTTTTGGGGGACAAATGAAGTCGTTTAGGACAGGATTGATTGCCTTAGCACTGACGCTGTTCGTGATTGCATGTGCTCGCCCGGCTACCGATGTAACTAACAAGAGTCTGCCGACAGCTGCCCCTTCGCCGGTCGTAACCCCACTCGTCTTTGAGTCGCCACGCATAAACTTTGAGAAGCATTGTGTCGCTTGCCACGGGCAAGACGGGGAAGGCGGAACGGTCACTGTCGACAATAAGACATTAAATATACCGAGCCTTACCAAAGGGCATGCCCTGACTCATAAGGACGAAGAACTCACCAAAAAGATCGCCAACGGCGACGACGACATGCCGGCCTTCAAAGATAAATTGAGTCCCACAGAGATCTTTGCTCTTGTGAATTTCATTCGTAAAGAGTTGCAGCGCAGGTGAATAGTAAATGGTGAATGGTGCGGGTCCATCCGCGATTTACTATTCACCATTTACCATTTACCATTTACCGGCAATTTCCATTTACCGCCATGCGCGCGTAGCTCAGTTGGATAGAGCGTTTGACTTCGAATCAAAAGGTCGCAGGTTCGAGCCCTGCCGCGCGCACCAGTTACTCCCAAAGTTTGCCGTTGCCCGTTTACGGTGATATAAGCCTCGCGGTTCCTCGCAGATCACTTCAACCTGAAATAGTTTCCGCCGGAATGTCATCTCCATTGGAAGTGGAGATGTCTACTCGGTCCTTGCAGCCTTACCCGAAAGAAGGTCCTTCGTGAAACTCAATCATTCGATATTTCTCGCCACTCTCCTGGCGGCACTTGTTTCCGGCTGGTGCGGTTCCAAACCGGGGGGGCTACCGTTGCCTTCACCCCTCGCTAATCAAGGCGCTCCCAAACGGCTTCCAGTAGTAACTGAAAAAGAAGTCACTTTTTATCCTACCTACGCCTTCAAAGACGCACAGGGTTGGAACATCAATCTGAGGGGCTTAGCCCACAAGGACGAACCGCTGGCGAACCGTGGTTTGGAACTATTTAGTAGATGCAACGAGACGGAGAAAAATAACTTTCGCGCGCGCACGGCCGATCTCCTGGATGACGAAAAGAATAACGAAGAAGTCTTTATCAAGTTCGACTTCGACCCCGAAGACAAGCCTTATAAGTCTCCCAGAAGCGAATCTGACGGGATCGTTAAACTGAATTTCGTGTTGAGCGATGATCAGGCGACACGGTTGCTGGCCCAACAGAATTCGTCAAACGGTTGGTTAACCTATCGTGCGGTCTCACGTGAACATACGGGTTTGGGACGAGTCAGATTAATCCAGCCGGACCCAAATGGTGTATCCCTGGTCTCCGACATTGACGACACGATCAAAATCACCGAAGTCCCGGCGGGAAGAGACATTGTTCTGAGAAACACATTCTGTCTTGACTTTCAATCCGTGCTCGAACCGGACATGGCCGCACGCTATCGGGAGCTCGGCGATATCCCAATTCACTACGTGTCGGGTGGACCAGAGCAGTTGTTCGGCCCGCTGTACGATTACCTCATCACCGGCGACGGCCGCTTTCCGGAAGGTACGGTTCATCTGAAATGGATTCCCAAACCGAAGGGCCGCGAAGCGATCGAAAATCTCATAAACGTCATTCATAGCTCGCTGAATGTCACGTATAAGCATAAGCTCGAGACGATCACAACGTTGATGGAGAAATTTCCCGACAGAAAATTTATTCTGGCTGGCGATTCGGGCGAGATCGATCCGGAGGTTTACAACGAGGTCAGACAAATGAGACCGGCGCAGGTCAAGGAGATCTGGATTCGAGACGTGATCAACGATAACGCTCTGAACCCCTTTCGGTTTGCAGGAATGACAGTAATCCCGGTCAACTCGCCTGTTTGCGTTGCGGACAAACATTTCGAGCATCTTGCTGACAAGATGAAGGAGAAATATCCGAGCCAAACCTACAAGAGAAATACGTCACCACCTTGTGCTCAGTGAACCCGGCAAGCGTAACGCAAACTGTTAGTTTGCGGACCTCGCGCTACATACTCTGACGTTCGAGTTGGCCCAAAGCAACCTTGGATTGAGGAAGAGAAACCGCATGACCGATAAACCAATCGTGCTCGCACATGGCATAGCCAGGTTCGACATTCTGCGGGAGATAGCAAGTAAGAAAGCAGACCTCGGGGATCGGGATCGGTTCCACTATTTCAAGGGAATCAAAACGCATCTTGAAGCGAAGGGCTTCCGTGTTTTCCATTCCAACCAGGACTTCGCTGGCCCCGTTGAGTCAAGAGCGGAACAACTGAAAGCCAGAGTCAATGAAGTGTTATCGGAGACGGGTGCGGGTAAGGTCCACATTATCGGTCACAGCATGGGCGGACTTGACGCTCGCCACATGATCGTCGATATGGGTATGGCCGAAAGGGTAGCAACTTTAACTACCATCGGCACGCCACATCTGGGGACTATTCTGGCGGATCACGTAATCGGACACGGCGGAGTTTTTCTATTGGACTTGCTACGACGAGTGATAAATCTGGATGGATTTGCCGACCTCTCCGTGACATCCTGCGAGGCCTTTAACAAGCGCGTCGAGGATTCCGAGGCAAGCAACGACGTGGTCTACCAGACCTATGCCAGCGCGGAAGAGATGCGGCAGGTTTTTGCACCGCTCGTTCCATCCTGGATTTTCATACGAGATAACGAGGGTAGAAATGATGGGCTGGTGCCTTTCAGGTCTCAACAATGGAACGGTGAGCTGGTTGCAGCCGACGGCAACAGAAAGACAGTCACGCAGAAAGAGTTTCCATTGCCGGCGGATCACCTGAACCAGGTCGGCTGGTGGGATCCCCAGGAAGCGATCAGTCCTTTAGCCGGGCTCGGAGGCTTTCTTAAACAAGTGTCAAACTTTGAAAAGAAGATAAGAGAAGTCTACCTGGAGATCGCACAGGGGTTGGCCTGAAAAAGACTAAGACGATCCACGAAACACACGAACGACTCCAACCGCACCCTTTTCGTGTCGCTTCGTGGATTGCTCTTCGTCGATTCGTCTCACGCGCTCGCCGCTTCGCTCTCCGCCTTCGCTTTGCGCTGTGCAATTGGAACGTAATCACGAGTGCGGTGGCCGAGATAGATCTGCCGGGGCCGCGCGATCTTCTGGTCCGGATCCTCGAGCAGCTCAACCCATTGGGCCAGCCAACCCGACGTGCGGGGAATTGCGAACAGCACCGGAAACATATCGACTGGGAAACGCATCGCCTGGTAAATGATTCCGGAATAGAAGTCGACGTTCGGATAGAGGCGCCGTTTGACGAAGTACTCATCCTCGAGGGCGATTCGCTCAAGTTCCAGGGCGATCTCCAGCATCGGATCTTTTCCTGTCACTTCAAACACTTCGTCGGCTAACTGCTTGATGATGCGCGCACGCGGATCGTAGTTCTTGTAAACGCGATGTCCGAACCCCATCAAACGAAACTCTCCGGCCTTCACGCGTTTGATGTAGTCAGGAACTTTGTCCTTTGAACCAATCTCTTTGAGCATGCGCAGCACCATCTCATTTGCGCCGCCGTGCAATGGTCCATAAAGCGCGGCCGCGGCTCCCGCCAGCGAAGAGAAAGGATCTGTCTGAGCGCTACCGATACTTCGCATCGCATTCGTGCTGCAATTCTGTTCGTGGTCGGCGTGGAGAATGTACAAGACGTTCAGAGCCCGCTCGAGTACCGGGTTCGACTTATACCTGAGCTCGGTAGTCTTGAACATCATGTTGAGGAAGTTGCC
>JBGTCM010000173.1:0-2298 GCA_041748795.1 Pyrinomonadaceae bacterium | reverse complement strand
GGAGTATAGGGTGGCGATCCGGCCATTGTAAATAGGTAGGTAGTCAGCTTTGGAGTAGATTTTTACATGAGGCAATAGGTAGTCGGAGGCCTGGCTAGCTGAACGGCAAGCGCTGCCCTTTGTTGGCTTGACTATTTCCTGCTCACATCGATGTTAAGGTCTTTCCAAGACCGATCAGGCCGCCCGCGAGCACGACCCAGAGTACCTCGGCCTTGAATTTATAAAGAGCAATAAACGCGGCGACACTCATCACGGCGGCGAACCAGTTCGCGGTGCCCGCCAGCCCTTGCGGAAAGATGACAGCCGCCCCGAAGACCAGCGCCAGGTTTAAGATCACACCCACAACAGCTGAAGTAACACCGGAGAGCGCGCCGGTTAGATTCCTGTTTCCGCGCAAGATTTCAATGTAGGGTGCGCCGAGAAAGATAAAGAGGAAACACGGCAGAAAGGTTACGTAGGTCGTGACCAGCGCACCTGTTACTGCACTTGCTGTCTGGCCCATGTCCTGAGGGTTATTCCAACCGGCCATGAAACCAATAAACTGAAGCACCATGATTAATGGTCCAGGCGTAGTCTCGGCCAGAGCCAGTCCGTCCACTGCCTGCGTTTGAGTAATCCAACCGAAAGAGCCGGCAGCGGCTTGAGTCACATAAGCGAGCACGGCATATGCGCCGCCGAACGTGACGAGTGCCGCTTGGGTAAAGAACCGGTATTCCTGCGTGTGCAGACTTCCCCATCCGCGCCAGGCAATCAGTGCCATGAGGGGCAATATCCAAAGAGCGATACCGACAGCAAGGATTTTAAAAGTACGTATTCTGTTCGGAAGAGTGTGCGCCGGCGGCGGTGCGTGGTCATCGATGAAGAGCGGGAGTGCTTCTGTCAGTTCGCCTCCACCTTCAGTTTTCCTGTCAGCTTCTTTAGTTGGCGGCGGAGCGGCAGCAAAGACGTCCGGCATGTATTGGGCGCCAAGTAGACCAACGATGGCGGCCGCGAGCACGATGATCGGGAAAGGAATGTGAAGGAAGTAGATCGAAGTGAACGAGGCCGCGGCTATCACCAAATGGGCCCATCGCTTCAACGCCTTTCCGCCGATCTTGATAACCGCTTCGACTACGATAGCCACGACAATTGGCTTGAACCCTGAAAGAACGCCTGCCACCGCCGGCACGTTGCCGTGAGCAGCATAGATGTAGGACAACGCTAGCAGGACGAAAACTGAAGGGATCACGAAGAATGCGCCGGCGACGATGCCGCCCCACGTGCGGTGCAGTAGCCAGCCGATGTAAATCGCCAGTTGCTGCGCTTCAGGTCCCGGCAGCAGCATGCAGTAGTTTAGGGCGTGGAGAAATCGCTCCTCAGAAATCCACCTACGCCGCTCAACAAGTTCGCGGTGCATGATCGCGATCTGTCCGGCCGGTCCACCGAAACTTATAAAGCCCAGCTTTACCCAGAAGCGCAGAGCCTCGCCAAAGGAAACGCTCCGGGTGCGAGGATTTGTTTTACTTTCGGTTTCTTCGAAAATCTCATGAACCCCCTCATCACTAAGATCAGCCGCGCATATAGCTCACGAATGGCATTTTCAAGAGTCCTCGCAGCGTTTGCCTTTCCTTAATATCAAAGCCGTCCAGTCCGTAGCGTAATGTCCGAAAGTCTACTTCTGCCGTGTAGGTGCCGAAAAGTCTGTCCCAGAAGGAAAAGATGTTTGAATAATTCGAGTCGGTCTCCCGCTGATCACGCGAATGATGCGCTTTGTGCATGTGAGGCGTGACCACTGCCAGACGCAAGAAGCTGTCGAGACGCCTGTTAAGTTTGATGTTGGCATGTTCCAACTGTGCGTTAAGCGCGGACAGGATCAGATAAGTAATAACAATCCAGAGTGGAATGCCAAGTACGACGATTGCGGCTAGTTGCCATAATAGTCGCCACACAGTTTCGGCAGGGTGCTGGCGGAAGGCAGTTGTTACGTCGACTAAACTTTCCGAATGATGCACGCGATGAAACTGCCAACCGAGCCACGATTTATGCAGCAAGACATGTGAAAGGTAACCGAAGAGGTCCAACGCTAAGATCCCAAGGAGTATCTGTGCCCAAAGGGAAATACCGAGGAGGAAGAATAGACCGAGGTCGTGACGAACAGTGAAGTCCGCCAGGTGGGCTGAGGAAAATGACAAAGCGAGATTCGTCAGAACCAATAACACTGCGAGTGCGATATTCGGTATTGCATGTTGCCCGCGGCCGTTCGGAAAACGGTAAAGCGGGGCAATGGATTCCAGCGACCACAAAAGACCACACAACCCA
>JBGTCM010000172.1:0-3109 GCA_041748795.1 Pyrinomonadaceae bacterium | reverse complement strand
GTGAAGGAGCGTAGATTGCACGCACACCTGCGGCGATCAGGCAGAAGGATGAGATCAATAAGACAATGGCGATAAGGTAAATCGTTCTTCTGTTTGATCGCGTGATGATTCTGCGTTTGGCCGTGGTTGAAGTTGTAGCTGCGCTCTGCATGAGATCTTATCCCTCCCAGTTTGGTTCGTCGTTTGTATTGCTTGGCGAACGCGGTAGTTGAAGTGTTGAGGTTTGGTCTTTAAATGTTTTGAAAGAACGGGCGCCGTTTAGTGAGTGATTCACAACGCGGGGTGGTAAACCAGAGTGACACGGTCGCATACCGCGTCTGCTCAGCGCGTTGGAAAAACAAAACAGTGAGTACTAATGGACACGGTTGCCAACTCGCACAAGCGATCGGGAAACTGGCGGGTTAGCTTTGGCGCGGGAATACTACTACTGACACAAAAAAAAGAGCAACAATTCCGTAAGCCGGAACAATAGTTTTGTTATCCAATTACAGAACCCAGCGCGGTAGCGCGGGATGCTGGAGGCCGCTGGCATTACATAAGGCTCCACTGCTTGATTGTTGAGTAGCGGACAGGATCCCGCGCTACCCGCGCTGGGTTCTGTAGTGGCTAGCGAAACTTCATCAGTACACCTTTACCTGGTGGCTCAGATTTCCTCAAGGGGTTGTGATATATTGCGTCGACAATCAACCCACAAACTATTGAAGGATCCAGTCTAAATGTCGGGACACTCGAAGTGGCATAGTATCAAGCACAAAAAAGGCGCGCTCGATGCCAAGCGCGGCAAACTATTTACCAAGTTCATCAAAGAAATAACCGTAGCTGCTCGCTCGGGCGGCGGCGATCCGGACGGCAACGCCCGCCTGCGCAAAGCAATTCTTGATGCAAAGAGTGGCAACATGCCCAACGAGACAATCGAGCGCGCAATTCGCCGCGGTACCGGAGAAGAAGAAGGCGTCAACTACGAAGAGATTACCTACGAAGGATATGGACCAGGCGGAGCAGCTTTGTTAATTGAGTCGGTGACCGACAATCGCAATCGCACGGTCGCTGAGATTCGTCACATCTTTTCCAAGAACGGCGGCAATCTCGCCGCTGCCGGCGCCGTGGCCTGGATGTTTGAAAAGAAGGGTTACATCGTTGTGCCTCAGGCGGCCAAAACTGAAGACGAATTATTTGAAATCGTTACTGACGCAGGCGCGGAAGACCTGCGCTCCGACGAAGACAACTTTGAGATCATCACCACGCCCAGCGACTTCGATGGCGTGCTCGAAGCAATAAAGAAGTCGGGCGTCGAACCTCAGGTGGCGGAAGTGGAGATGGTGCCCAAGGAATACAAGAAGCTGGAAGGCACTGAAGCCAAGCAGATGCTGAAGCTGATGGAAGCGCTTGAAGACCACGATGATGTACAAAAGGTCTCCGCCAACTTTGATATCAGCGAAGCCGACATGGCGGCAGCGGGGTAAGGCAAACTGTTAGTTGCGTGAGGGGCAGTAGCCCGACCGTTAGTGAGGGCGCTGTGTGCTTGGTAGCAGACGCCCTCCCTAACGGTCGGGCTACTGCCCCGGGCGCTTCGCTCTTTGGGGCACCTCACTCTTCTCGTGGCAAATCGCTATTCGCCGGTCCCTGAGTTACGTGGCCCAGCGCGTCGTAACGCGAGCCGTGACAGGGACAATCCCAACTTTTTTCCAGCGAGTTCCAGTTGACGATACACCCGAGGTGCCGGCAGACCGCCGAAAACTCGTGAACCTTTCCCTCCGGGTCTCGGTAGACTGCGACCTTCTTAAGCCCGCGCGAAATTACCGCCCCACCGTTTGGTTTAATCTCATCTTCCGACTCCACGTCGCCCGCGACCACCAAATCCGTGTATTGGGCCATCACGTTGAGATTATGTTTGGCAAACTCCCCAAGG
This sequence comes from Pyrinomonadaceae bacterium, assembly GCA_041748795.1. Lineage (GTDB taxonomy): Bacteria > Acidobacteriota > Blastocatellia > Pyrinomonadales > Pyrinomonadaceae > PSRF01. Next base: position 1,200 of record JBGTCM010000172.1, on the reverse strand, counting down.
GCACGCAAGGTGACGCGCGATGGATCGTAGATGGCTTCCCAATCGTTTTTGCGTCCAAGGATCAGATCGGTGAGCAGTATTCCAGCGATGGTTCCATGAGTCATGCCGTTGCCGGAATCTCCGGTGGCGATGAAGACGTTGTTGCTATCCATCGGATTTCGTCCGATGAAGGCCAGGCCATCAATCGGCTCCATCACTTCTCCCGACCAGCGATACTCAATACTTTCAACCATCGGAAAGCGGTGACGCGTCCAACGCTCGAGAGCAGTGAAACGTTTACCGGCGTCGTCCTTTTGCCCGGTCTTATGATCTTCGCCCCCTACTATCAAGACATCGTAGGCTGCGGCGCCTTTGCCCATAGTTTCAATTCGAATGTAGTGATATGGATCCGGTGTGTCCCAATAAAGCCCGCGCGTGACTGAGCCACGCGGGATGCGCGCGCCGATGACGTAAGTTTGATAAGGGGCTTGCTTGGTGTGGATCGCAATTAAGTCATTAACCGGAGTGTTGGTGGCAACCACGACGGCATCCGAGGTCACCACTCCACGATTCGTAGTCTCGACGCGCGCTTTCTTGCCGCCTTCAATTTCTTTAGCGTGAGTGCCTGTATAGATTCTCCCACCTTTTTCTTTGATGGCCTGGGCCAGCCCGGCTAAATATTTCAGCGGATGAAACTGGGCCTGGTTTGGAAAACGCAAGGCGGGCCCGGTGTCATAAGAATCCCAGGGAACACGTTCGACCTTCTCAATCTCAGTTAGTCCTGCGCGGTGTGCCGCCTTCAGCTCGTCGTCGAGAATTTTTTTGGACTCGCGGGGTGGAGAAAACAAATAACCATCAAGCCGCTCGAATTCACACTTGATCCCTTCAAGCTCAACAACTGCCTCGACCGCATTGATGGCAGCGGTGTGACTCTCCGCAGCCAGCCGCGCACCCTCCTCACCGTGGAGTCGTTCGAGATCGAAGTAACGATCGTCAAGAGCGTTGACCAGATGCGCCGTCGTTCTCCCGGTCATTCCGCCCCCGATTGGCCCATCGTCAAGAACTACAACCGACTTACCTTCGCGGGCCAGAAAGTACGCCGTCGTCATTCCAGCAATACCTGCCCCGACAACGCAGACATCCGCGGTTATTCTCTCCGTCAGCGGAGTTTCTAATGGGATCTCAGCCGTATCCATCCAAATGGACACAGTATCTTCACGA
>JBGTCM010000171.1:0-10035 GCA_041748795.1 Pyrinomonadaceae bacterium | reverse complement strand
CTCGAGCAGCACTTGCGTAACGCTCCAAAGCACCCAAACGAGGTGCCCCTCCTTATGAATGCACCTCAGCTCGGCTTGAGAAATTGGAACATTACTCCTGAGCAGCTGTTCCACCTTTGTCATGGTGGCAAATCGTTCATCCGGATGAACTAATTCTTGAAACCTCTTGAGGAGCAGTTCTTGCTCCGAGTATCCGAGCATTTCGCAAAGGCTGCGGTTTACACGATACCATTGGCCGGAAGTGAACAGTAGAGCAAGTCCTATTGTTGAATACTCAAAGGCGACTCGATAAAGATCGGTGCTGTCGCGTACGACACTGACGTGCGCGACATTGCAGGCGTTTTCTAGGTTTTCATCCGCACGTGTCATGGGTCAAGTGAGACTAAGGAGTTTCAAACCTTGTAGGTGAGGGAGGGCGACCCCATTTAGGAGCGTCGAGATCGGTTGGCACTCCGTGTGCCGCAGCGTGTGCAAGAGTGCACATGCCCAAATGATAAGGACTTTTCGAGATAATGAACCAGTGAGGCTGACCATCGTACTCGGTCGATTGCTAATGAGATGCCATTAAGATTGATGCAAACTGGTTTTCCGGTCAGCCTGAATGATGTGCGTCAAGCTTTGTTATTTTGGTGGTTAATTTTGGCATGCACATGTGCACAGGTGTGCCGACTCGTTGATAGCGAGGGTTAACCTCTACCGGCGGTCGGCGCCGCAGCAGATCGATTATGTTGCCGACCTAACGTCGGAGACTCGACGTACGCCATCAATTGAGCTCCGTTTTGGGTCGGAAAGCGAGCGCGGGAACTCCCATTGGCACCTGGTCATAGCGTATCCTGAGCAAAGATGCTCAAGCTACGAAGCCTTTAATTTTGAGGTCATGCGGTACCGTCAAAAAAGGAGAATGGTGCCTGCGAAAGTAGTGGACGTGCGATGCCCAAGTCATTGGTTCGACGAGGCATTCACGGCCTACTGAAGGTAGGTATTGCTGGGGCGGCTAGTGGGGCTCGAACCCACGACCTCTTGATCCACAATCAAGCGTTCTAACCAACTGAACTATAGCCGCCACGAAACTGCTTCGAGAAGTAATGCCCCCGGCAGGACTCGAACCTGCGGCCCTCTGCTTAGCATCCAGCATCAGGCTTTCCCTGACCGCCCGTTTTGCCACGAGGTTGCTGGCTGGACTATATCTTGGACATCACAGTCCCGGCCCGTATAGTCTCTGAGGAGCCCCTTCCCAAAACAGATGGGAAAGGTTTCCTGCGGATTACCCAATCCTCATGGATTTTTACTCAATCGAATCTGAGTACCTGAGGCTCTAAGGGCGTCCCCGCATATGGGGCCGTCCACTTAATGAGTTCTTCACAAGGCTGTTCCTCATTAAGGCTCCAACAAGGCAGATGCTCTATCCGCTGAGCTACAGGGGCACATGCCTGGAGCGGCGATGTTAATGCAGGGCGCCCCGCTGGTCAACTGAGTGAGTGTTAAGCAAAAATAAAGAGATCGCTGCACCGCAGCGATCTCTTTAACTCTCTGGAAAGTAGTTAGGCTGCTCGAGTATGTTCAGTTGTTTCAGCAAAAACCCGCCGGCCGTTTAAAGCGTCGTCAATGATTTCTCTAACGGCTGAAGTGTCGGGGTTCACGTCCATCCGATCACAAGCACGCAGGTGGCGCAGGATACCCTCGGTAGCGATCTCTAGCGCCACGCCCCCGAGCTTCGAGTACCGCCTGGCTTGAATATGGTCGATTCTCAGAATCCGCTCGTCGAGCGGCAGATGTCTGTCAAAAGTCACGGTTACCTTTTATCCTCCAATAAAACCGCATAACGCGGGCTAGTTTAAGTGCGAATGTTAGATGCCGCAGCACACTGCGAGGATGCAGATCCGTTGCATTTCGCAACAATTTCGCCTCGGGGGCTGACTCCAGACCCCTCCATCCTCAAATTTAGGTGTGCAGCGAAACTGCGGATTATACCGAACGAAAACGTCAAAAGCTAGAGTTTTTATCTTTTTATTGGCCAGACCGGAAGCGGCCAATATCACGGGTAAGTTGTTTACAGCGACACATGAGCGATGTGGGGTACCAGTTTAGCCGGAGGTGAGCTCCCGCTCTGGCTCACAAACGTAAGCGCCGCCCACTGCTCATCACAAAATGAACTTCGGGCGGCGCCTGAGATTTCGCGAGCCAAGAAACTTGGTATTGCTAGATTATTTCTTGGGTAAAACCGTATCTTTCATGCCTTTACCGACACGGAATTTTAAGGTCGTCTTGGCTGGAATCTGAATGGTTTCTCCCGTCGCTGGGTTTCTACCCTCGCGCGCCTTCCTTTCGGATTTAACGAGCTTTCCGAAGCCGGGAAGAACGAATTCGCCATTGGACTTAACTTCCCTGGAAGCCAAGTTATAGAGTTCGTCGAAGAACTCCTTTACTTGACCGCGCTTCATTCCCGTTTTCTCCGCAAAGTGATTGAAAACTTCCGACTGCGTCATGCGCTTCCTGCCTGTCGCGGCTTTAGTCGCCATAGTCTGGTGGACACCTCCGATGAGACTTAATCTAAGAGCTATCTGCGCAATTCATATATCACACTCACGCCCCAAAGTCTCCCTAAAAATGGCGATTTCTGGCGGTTTCTTGGAAAAAAGTACGCGGTCGAACCGCGTGTCTGGCTTCCTCCGCGCCGACCGAAAAACAAAGGTGGCAAATGCTCTCCATGATGTTGCTCAAGAATGAGCGCTTGCGTGTGGCCCTCTTTCCAAGGCCCAACTAGTTGATTTCATGGAGGTTTCTGTCGGCAGGATGTTGGAAATCCAACAAAATACTGGCACTTTTCCCCCCAGCTAGTACAATGCGGCGCGTAAAAAAGTGGCCAAGCGCTCTATCCGTCCATTAAATTTTCCGAGGCGGCCACCGTATCAACGGTAATATCAACGTTATAACCGGACATTGGAATGAATTCCATGCCATACAAAGATTCCAGACCTTCCAGATGGCGCCTTCTGTTCCTGGTTCCGATTTTCCTGCTCGTCATTTCTACCTTTGCCGCTTTTATGTGGTGGCAATACCACAAAACCACCCCCGCGTACTCATTAGCCATCCTCGTTGATGCCGCTGAACGTAACGACGCTGCGGCATTCGACCAAGTGTTCGATGTTGATCAAGTGGTTGAGAGGTTTGCTTGGGAGCTCGCGCAAAACAAGGGTGTTGATTTGCCTGATTGGCTAAGCAACGGTCTAAAATCAGTCTCCCCACCGTTAATCGAAAGGATTAAGCCAATTGTCCGAGAAGGAGTCAGGCGAAGGATCCATGAGCTGGGCGGACAATCAGAAGGGAAGCCGTTTCTCTTCACAGCGCTCGGCGTCCTGTTGAGAACTAACGTCTTCAAGGATGGCGACAAAGCATCGGCAACGATTACTGATCGTGAGCAGGCTATGGAGCTCAACCTGCTGCGCACAGATGGACACTGGAAAGTGGTTTCGGTGAAAGACGATGCACTCGCAGGACGCCTAATGGCGGACTTAGCGAACGAACTCCCAGGCAGAATACCGCCCTCGAAATTTACGAAACCCCTAAGCGATATGTTGCCTACCGGCATCCCATGATTCCGCTCTACTGCGGCCACTAACAAGCTAAAGCGAAGGAGCGAAATGCTTCTAAAACCACGTCCATGTTTGCTCTTAGTGTTGATGGCATCAACCTTAGCTGGAGCACAGATCTCTGATATGGATCTAAGACCCTTGCCGAAAGAAGTCCAAGGCTACAAGGTTCATCGCGCCAAAGTCGAACCTAAGGCGAGTACTCCGTCCGACAGAACCAAGCCCGGCCGAAGCTCAAACAACGAAGAGGATGAGTACCACGAAGACGAGCCCATACTGATTCGTCTGGGAGAGCCAACGCTAGTGAAAGTAAGTCCATTGGGAGTGACTTTTGATGTGCCGGTTATCCTCGCAGCGGTTAAACAACAGGGCGAGGTCGATCGTCTGGTGTTCGAAGACGTGAGAGTTAATGATATTCGAGTTAATCTTGATGACTACGATTACCCGTTCAAGCTACCTAACAAAGAACCGCTCCAGCTGGCGCCGTCAATTCGAATCTTTGTAGGTACGCCCCAGGCAGTGTTACGCACTATTGACGAAATATTTTTCTCGCGAGAGGTTTGGCCCGTAACGGGACGAATATACGTGTGCGGCCGATTCAAAAAGTTTCTACTAAAGTTTAAGCGAGCGGTCCCAGTGGAACTGCAGACATCAATCAAAAATCCCGTGCGATAGTTACCCCGCTCGATCGCGGCTAATCAACCGACTTTTAGCTATCTGACGTACCGCAGCGGGACTGTGATTAAGAAAGTATTTCTGGTTTTGCTTGCGACGCGATAAACCGTCTGCGGAGTCGGCTCCTCCTGCGTTAGGAGCCTAGCCGAGCTCATTGCGCTCGCTTCTTTCTCAGCGGTCGTCCAGTTCTTTCCTGCACCGCCAACCATCTCGAAGCGTTCGAAACCGGTAGACCACGCCTTTTCCCATCTAGCGACGTCCGATTTTGAAAGCTTGATTGGATTCGGACCCAGTTCGATATCGCCGATGGGATGCGGGGCGACTAGTATCGTCAGCACCTCCGCGACCTGGTCGTTTCGGTTGGCGCTAGGTACTAGAGTGAAATAGCTCGGATTATCTTCTTGTGCTGGAATATCAATCAGCCTACCCGGCCGCACCCGGTTGTCGCCGGCGCGCGTTCGAAGTGTAGGAAAAATCAGATAAGCATCTCCCAGCGATCCATCCGCATATTGCTCGCGATCGATAACATAAAGGTAGCCATCGCGCGGCGACTCAATGCTTAGTCTAACTCGTTCGCCAATCTGTAGCGGTGTGTCTACTTCAATACGTTGTGGGGTCCATTGACTGGACTGGGCGTTCTCCATAACCAGGACTCGCGCACCACCATCAATGCCGGCAGACGGACGAAGCCGCCAAAGCGTGACGCCGATCTCCATAGTTCCGACAGGCGCTTGGGCCGCAGCAAACAAGGATGGAGTCTTACGAAGATATTTTGGAGGCCTAAGCGCAACGGCCGGCGGGCGACGGCGTAGTCCGGGTTTGGGAAGTTGCGCCACAGGGGGGCGGGCTTTGGTGAACTCCTCAAGAACTATTTGTCTTGACCCATCGGCTTGACCTTGGCCGGCAGGGGACATGCTTTCATTCGCCCTGCCGAGTAATAGCGCGCAGAGCATGACAAACAAACACGCGATACACACACTTATTCTTCTCATAACACCCCTTCGTGGGCGAAACTTGTTCCTAATCTACAGATGGTATCGCCCGTTAGTGATGTTCCAGCTCCAGCCGATGAACCAGTACGTTTCCGTTCGCTTTAACATTGCTGACTTTCTTTGTTTTGTCCTTTTGTGCGACCAGTTCCGCAGCTGAATGTTTCTCCAGGAACTTCTTAACTGCTGTTCGTTGACCCTGATCAGAAATCTCACCTTTGTCCTGCGGGTTAACTACGCCCTTGACTGCCTCAAGTTCCGGCACAGCCTCTTCGGCCCAGACCAACCAAAATTTCTCCGTGCCCTGGTTCTCATCAAACACCATCCATCCGGTTTCGATTTTTTGATTTGCGGCTAGAAAGGGGGATCCCGAGTTAGTTGACGGTGCGGGAAACAAGACGTTGTAAGTCGTCGCTTTTTCGGCAGAAGGCCCTTCGTTCAATAAATACAAATAACCCTTTTGAGGACTATCGATATTCATTCTAAATTTCCAACCATTCTCGAATATCTCCTGGCCGGAAGATTCAAACGTATCCTGATACGGCTTTCCGTCGCGTATCTTCTGCACTGTTAAACCGTAATTCAGGTTGCGGACGGCGGTGGGCGCTGGCTCAGGGGTTGTCCTCGGACGAACGAGGTACCACGCCCCCGCACCGCCAATAATGAGAAGGAAAAGCGCTGCTACCCCTAACAACAGAACAACCTTACTCATGGAACCGCCTGAACCTCTGGAGCGATCGGCAACACCCAGTGGAGCAGCCGATTGGTTAACTCTTGGCACTCCGAAGCCAGACTGCTGAGCTGATGGGTGGACTGGCGCGGCGGGTGGAAGGGAAACCTGAATGGTCCGCGGCGGCTGGTTGGCCCAGCCACCCGCCATCGGGGTTTCTTCACTAACAAATTGTGTTGGCGGCACGGCGGGAGTTTGAGTTACAGGCCTGGCCGCCCCAGTGAGCTCCGTCAGCGCCTCGGCAAAACTGTCGCCAAACTCGCGCGGATTACTTTGCCGGTCAGTCGGATTGAAGGCCAGTGCTTTTAGTATGACCGCCTGCGCCATTTCCGGAAGACTCGGCCGGAGGTCCACCGGCTTGACTCTGACGCCGGTCTGCTGCATTTGCAGTAATTCGAAACCTGTTTCGGGATTGAATGGCTTCCGACCCGTCACCATCTCGTAGACAATCGCCCCGAGTGCGAATATGTCCGTGGCGGCTGTGATGGGCCGTCCACTCAGTTGCTCAGGCGCCATGTAAGCCACGGTACCGGGAGAGAGATTGAGAGACGTGCTCGGAGCAACTACGGAACTTTTGACTTTGGCAATTCCGAAGTCAATGATTTTGACTTGCTCCTCGCCTTGACCCAGCTCCTGCAACATGATGTTGTCAGGCTTTAGATCGCGATGAAAGATGCCCCGATTGTGTGCCGAAGCCAAGGCCCGGCCGACTTGTTTTGTAACCTCCGCAACGCGTTCAAGGTTCATGCCTTCGCTTGTCATCACCGAACGAAGAGTTACGCCTTCTACATACTGCATGACAATGAAGGGTCTCCCGTTGGGTAATTCACCGGAATCAATGATTCCCACAATCCCAGGGTGATCGATGCGACTAAGTGCCTCCACTTCCTGACGAAACTTCTGCACCACATACTGGCTCTGATACGCCTCATCGAGAAGAACTTTTACGACCACGTTACGCGAATGCAATTGCTCGTCGCGCGCGAGATAGACCACTCCCATCCCACCACGTTTTAGTTCTGACTGAATTGCGTATCGTCCGTTGAGGCGTTGCCCCACCAGGTCTTTAGGCCCGCGCTGGATGGTGTCCACGGTGGTGGGATCCAAAGTCGTGGGAGCTACTTCGGGTTGGGCCGCAGTCTCGTTTGGGTTTTCGTCAGGGGTCATCTGTAAGCCAAGGACAGACATTCCTGACCGTCCTACATTCGCAAGAGAAATCTACGGCAAATCACGTTGAACGACTGACTTACATTTCTAGTCAGACCGGCAAGAATGCCGATCTTACCAATAGCATTGTGCTAATGTCGCAGTAGACTAGGCGGGCTTTAAATTGTTGTCAACGGCTAGAGCGGAAAAACTGACTGCCTGCGAAATGCCACAGGCAAACTCGGTGTGTCCGGCAGCGCTGGTCGACTATAGGCTCCGCACGAAACCCGTTGACAACCATTGCGCGTAAGCCTATTTTATGGGCCTGAAAATCAAATCGCGACTTGTTAGTTGCGCCGCATCGACGCAGTTGAACCTGCCATCGTTTTGAGGAGTACCCAATGAGGTCTAATTCATTTCCCTCCAGGCTCCGCGCCGTATTTGCGCTGACCCTTGCACTGATCTACCTCGGAAGCGTAATGCCGAATCTATTTGGACAACGGCGTGGTAAGGCTGGAACTAAGTCGAGTAGTCGTGCCGCTGGTCTTGTGGAAGAAGGCGACAAATTTGCTGACGAAAACAAGTGGGCCGAAGCCATCGACGTTTATAAAGTCGCGATACGTCTTGATCCGAATTATGCCGCCGGCCACGGTGGCTTGGGAGACGCCTACTTTAACACCGGCAACTGGGAACAAGCGTTGGCGAGTTACAAAGAGCAGGCGCGTCTCGCTCCTAACGATGCACAAGCGCAATTTGATCTCGGTTACGCATATAACGCAATGGGCCGGCATGGGGAAGCGTTTGCTCCATTAGTCAAAGCGACCGGGCTGGATCCAAACTTTGCCGAAGCTTACTACTCCATTGGTTATGCTTACTCGAGGGGTGCCGACTTCGAAAAATCGATTAACTTCTTTAAGAGCGCAATCAGGTTGAAGCCGGATTATGCCGATGCCTTTTATGGCCTGGCTTTGGCCCTTGCGCGACTCGGCAAGTCTGACGCTGCTGACGAAACCTTGAAGAAGCTCACGACGCTAAATCCAAGGCTAGCCAAAAAACTCGAAAAAGACATTCAGAACGCTTCAACGGCCCCGACAAACACGCCGCCACCAGCAAGTGTTGCCGACGTGCAGTCTGTCTCCAGAGAAACATCAAAGTCGACAGCTGACACGTCCCCGGCTCCATCTGTACAAACGGATAAACCCGTTGCTCGACTGATGGAACCAGTGCAGACTCAGTCCAAGCCTCAGCCCGTGGTTAAGACACAGCCTGCAAATCCGCAAACTTCCGAGGTTTCGCAAGCCTCACTTGCGCCGCCGGTGCAAAGCAGTGAACCGGCATCCCGGCAATTGGTGCAGGTTGCAAAACCGCCACAGGAAGTGGCCTCGCTTCCAAAAGCCAAGACGCCCCCGCCGAATTCTGTTGCCTCACAATTGGGCCAGATTAGTTCGCTACCGGTGAGCGCCAAGCGTTGGGCCCTGGTAATAGGCGTAGACAAATACATGGATCCGCAGATCAGTCCGCTTAAAGGATCGGACAATGACGCCCGCATGATCGCCGAAGCCCTTGTTCGTTACGCCGGTTTCCCACAGGACCAGGTAATTCTCTTGTCAACGGCCCAACCAATGGAGCGACAGCCAACGCGCGTCAACATTCTGCGGCGCCTATCCAACCTCAGCACAGCCGTGCCGAAAGACGGATTACTGTTGATCTCTTTTGCCGGCCACGGAATGGAGCGAGGCGGACAGGCTTTCCTGCTTCCGTCTGATTCGCAAATCAGCGATCAGGTCTCGTTCCTCGAAGAGACTGCGATTAGCCTGAACCGGGTCAAGGACCGGGTCAAAGAAACGGGTGTGGGACAAGTTGTGATGTTGTTGGATGCTTGCCGAAACGACCCTGGCGGCCGCGCCGATGCACCAAACGCCTTGAGCACCGCTTACACGAGCGCGTTCAATTTTGACGTTCGTAATCGCGAAGTGCAGGCGTTTGCTACAGTCTACGCAACCGGCATCGGTCAAAGGGCTTACGAATACACCGAGAAGAAACAAGGGTATTTCAGTTGGGCCGTGGTGGAAGGATTGAAAGGAGCGGCAGCGAATGACAAAGGTGAAATCACACTGTCGCAATTGGTGAAATATGTTCAGGAGAACGTGCCCAAACGCATTGCCGTTGATCTGGGCTCTACGAAGCAACAGCGACCGTTCGCAATTATCGAAGGATATAAAGCCGACGAGTTGGTGATGGCTGTAACGAACAACGCATCAATGGCCAATAACAATTCTACTCCGAACATCGCCACCGTTGACCCTGCGGCAATTGAGCTGGCTTATTGGGACACGATCAAAAACAGTAACAATCCTGAGGATTTTAAATCCTATCTCGAAAAATACCCGGATGGACAATTTGCAAGTCTGGCGAAATCGCGTTCGCAACCGCAGCCAATCAGGTCGTCGCCGTCTTCGATGCCTGCAAATGTCGATGCTGGTTCGCTGGAAACTACGTACTGGAACGCAATCAAGGACAGCAGAAACCCCTCGGATTTTCGCGCCTACGTGACGAAGTTTCCCGGAGGACTATTCATCGAGATCGCTAACAACAGAGTCGCGATGCTGGAGTCAGAGATTCGTGAGCGCGAAGGAGCAAAGCGTGCGGCGGCCGATGCCGAGCGAGCTCGGAGCACGCGTTTGTTTGACCTCAAGGACGGGAGTGGAACAGAAGGCACGCTGATGACTACGCCCGGCAGTTTGTCCTTCGAAGTCAAAAAACGGTCGGAGAAGAACGACAAGAAGAACTTCGTTGTCCAATGTACTCAAATCAGGCGGGTCGAGCAGGGAAAGTCTGCTTTTCAACCGCCCCACGTAAACCTGCTTCTGCACAGCACGGACAAGAAGGAAGTGAAAATCACTTT
>JBGTCM010000170.1:0-6573 GCA_041748795.1 Pyrinomonadaceae bacterium | reverse complement strand
CACGCAACAATCGCGTCCAAAATACTCATCGATCCGCGCGGTCGCTTCGTTGCTAAGGGTACTCATTTTGAAGAGCGCGGCGGTCCTGTGCGGCAGGGAGAAGTAGCGCACGGCTATCCGGTAGAGTTCCGCGGAACTGTGAAGGGACAGAACATGAAGCTGACTGTAACTCGCACGGATACAAATGAAGTCCTGGGAACCTTTAGCTTAACCAGGGGCCGAGAACCGGAACTCGTTAAGTGTCGATAACAGCAACTGAGTTTTAAGTTAATTCAACAGCAGGTAACAATGGTTTGGAAATCTTTCATGCACGGGCGCGAACACGCCGCTCATGCACTCGATAACAATCGCCTGGTGCGGCCCTTCGACTGGGGCCTGAATTTCATCACCGATCATGTGAACGGCGAAGACCCGCGCGAAGTGGTGCGTCAATATGCACAGGAAGCAATGGCGCACAGCGAAAAGTTTTATGAGCTGCCTGATATTCACGACTTTGAATTGAATGGCGATCAGCTAACATGGACCAGCGCTATTACCACGCCGTCTGAAGTAAATAACATTGCTCGCGGCCGCTATTTTCCCGTTGAACCCAATCGCGCTCGGCAGCCTCGAACTGCCGTCGTCGTTTGTCCACAATGGAACGCGCAGCCGGAAAGTCATGTTGAAGCCTGTCGCATCTTCAACTTCATTGGGATGTCGGCACTTCGTTTGACTCTTCCCTATCATCAGGAGCGGCGGCCACCCGAACTCGAACGGGCCGATCACCTGGTTAGTACAAACATCGGTCGCACGATCCAGTCCATGCGACAGGCTGTGCTGGATACGCGGGCGGCGGTGAAATGGCTGAAGGACCAGGGCTACGAGCGCATCGGTATTTTGGGAACCAGCGTCGGCTCATGCATCGCTTTTCTCGCTTTCGCCCACGAGCCAAATCTCAATGCGGGCACTTTCAATCACGTTTCAGGTTATGTGGCTGACGTAAGTTGGCGCGGATTATCGACCAGACATTTGCGCGAAGGCTTTGCAGATCATGTGACTTTGGAAGAGTTGCGTGAGTATTGGAGACCTATTAGTCCGCTAGCCTTTTTGCCCAGGTTGGCGCGGATGGAGCTGAGACCAATGCGCTTCATCGCTGCACGCTACGATTTGACGTTTCCCATCGATCTTTCACTCGATGTGATTAACCAGGCAAAGGAACACGGTATTCCGGTTGACGTAGTTTGGCTTTCCTGCGGGCATTACACGATGGCCTCAATGCCCTGGAAGGCGATCGACGCCTGGAAGATCGCCACGTTCATGCGCAGGCATTTGTAGCGCAAGCTTTCATTAACACTCCCGTTCAATTCGCGGAACATCAGTCGCCCATAAGCGTCTAACGATAGGAGGTGGGCCGCTTGCAGTAAGCCTGAAACGTCAGGTCAGTATCACCTGATAAGACCCAATACCTCTCCCTGGACATCAGTGAAAAGACTTTCCGTTAAATTAGCGCTCTCAGTAATCATCGCCGGCGGCCTCGTGACCGGCGTGGTCCTGGCGAGGCGCTACATGCGAGGTCGCGCTGCGACTCCTTCGACCTGGCGTTCGCTTGATCAACCCGTCCGTGACACTTCGGCAGAGGAGTATGCCGTTTACTCCTCCATTATCGACGCCATTCATCACGAAGATCGGCTTCAAGTTTTTGTGATTAGAGATCACACGGCGCCATGTGGACGGAGCGACGAATGGTGTGCGGTCAAACAAATCAAGAATCGTCTTCCCGGAGTGCAACCGGAAACGCTTGATGATTATGTCAAACAAAACGAGCAGCCAGTCGCTCTGGCCCAATCGTTCAATCTTCCACGGCCGGCTGTTCTGTTATCTGATCAGAGCGTTTCTGAGTTGCTGATTACCACCAGGGTGAAAGTGGATTTTTCATCGTTACCCGTTCGAAAAATTCAGTGGGGCGAATTTTATCAGCGATATCCTTTGGCGCCCGGCTTGATTTCGCTTTCGCGCGTTGGCTTCAATTCTCGAATGGACCAGGCGCTGGTTTATGAAGAAATAGTCGGGAATACTGATGGAACCTGGGGCCGTTATTTGGTATTGAGGAAGCAATCAGGCAAATGGCTAATCGAAGGAAAGATTGAATCGTATTTTCCGGCAGCGTTACCCCCAAGCGCGCAGCACGGTGAATGGGGGACTCTCAAAGGTAGAATCCTTGACGCTAAAGCCGAGGGACTGGATGAAGTTCAATTGAGTCTACTGATCTGTGGCTGGGATATTGGGAATCTGCGCCAGGCGCTTCAGCGGGATACGGTCATGCTAGCCGATGTGATTGACAAAAAGACTTTTCCCGATACATACGGCCTGCGGACGTGGTACAGGTTCAGGATTGTCGATACATTGTCTGAAAAGCCCATGCCCAAATATCCAACTTATTCTAACTATCCCGATCCGCCTGCAGAGATGATGCCGCTTCAGGAAAACGAATTTGTGATGGTAGAGACTAACGGCCAAATGGTGATCGATGGAGTGCACGTCACGCAGTTTTCAAATACTGTTCGCTACTCGGTTGGCGGTACTTACCTGATTTTCCTGCACCTTGATCCGGCTAAACGGGTCGCGGTACGTTCAGGAACGGAACCGACCGGCGTTTTTTTAGTCGGCAAAGATGGTACATTCAAGGCTTACACAGACGGGCCGCACCCCTTGAGGGACGCCTTGGAGAAGCAGTATGGAAATTCAATTGAGAATTTCCGCAGAGCTTTGAAAGCCATGACCAAGCGACCCAAAACCAGGAGCGCGGACCGGGGTGCCCGGCGGGGCAGCACTGCCGGGGTGGTGGATGCGCCGGATGCTGGAATTATTTGAAGTCAAGGCGTTTTTTTTAGCGGAGTTGTCCCTGGCATCCGGCGCTACCGCGCTTGGTTCTGCAATAATCTGGCTAAACCGTGACCATCCAAACGCTCAACTCCCTGCTTGATAAGCTTGATGTACTCAAAAGAACTTTTGATTCCCGCTCAGGCCAGGCGCTCGAGGAAAGTCTCGTACGGCTGGCCCATCAGAAGTTCAACGATGCGGAGACATTTGTTCGTTATCACGAACTGCTTCTGTTTCTCCGTGCCTACCCACACAACTCCCGCATTGTAAATCTCGCTGAAAAAGAGCTGGCGTCGTTTCCTCGTCGCGTCGAAGCCTTGCAAGCTTCTGAGGTCGATTTATCTACGATCGAGACGCCGGAGATTTCCGGCATCGCCGGCACTTCAGTCACCGACACTTTCACTTATCCGATTGTTCGCTGGCTGGTGCGTCAGCAAGAGGGTCGCGTGGCCCTGGATTGGGACTGGTTTGAGGATGAGAACCGGCTGGCGGAGACGTGGCCGCGGTTCATGCCGCTCCTCGAAGAGGATGCCGCCGTTGAAGCGCATGTTCCTTACCGCGATTGGCTACGCGCAGCAGCCGGTCGCGAAAAAGAGTTGCCGTCCTTGATCAAACGATTTGAATCGCTCTCCAGAGGTGAGAAGGAAAAAGCTGAGCTATACGACTCACAAAAACTTTACGTACGTTGGACTCCCCATTATCAGTCATCACGAACAGGCATGCGCTTGGCTGGATCGAAGATCTTCTATCACCGCCAACCGCTGATCCAACGCAGGGATGTTTCCTTAATCGAGGAGTTGGAAAAGCCATCGCCACCTCTGCAACTACTCTCGGCAAAAGACGGGGAAAAAATTCTGGATATGGCACGCGAGGCTTCTACAATTCGTTATCGCGAGCTTTATGGATTCACGCATGGTGACCCGCGTAGAGTGTTCAAAGCAGACATCGGTCGCGGGGTTGTCCTCTTAATAGCGGGCGTTCCACCAAATTGGCGATTGCCTTTGCGCGCTTATCATGCGGCGATGATTTTTAAGAATGGGATCGCGGTTGGATACTTCGAAGGTCTTTCGCTCTTTGAAAGAATGGAGAGTGGCTTCAATCTCTACTACACATTCCGCGACGGTGAAACGGCCTGGCTCTACGCGCGGACTCTAAATGTCTTTCGTGATCTGGCCGGGGTCACCGCTTTTGTTCTCGACCCTTACCAGATCGGTTACGAAAACGAGGAAGGCATTGAGTCCGGCGCATTCTGGTTTTACCGCAAGCTGGGCTTTCGTCCTACTAAACCTGAAATCATGAAACTCGTGCTGAAAGAAGAAGAGCGAATGGCCAGTGAAAAGGGTTATCGCACACCGGCAAGAACTCTTCGCAAACTCGCCGCCGGGCCGATGATCTTCGAATGGGATAAATCACGATCGGGCGACTGGGACCGGTTTCAGGTACGGAACCTGGGACTACAAGCGCAACGGCTCATGGCGGAAAGGTATAAAGGCGACGCGGAAAGAATGCGCAGAGAGGCAATAGCAACCATTTCACGTTTGCTGGTTATCGAAACGGGAAGGTGGCGCGAGTCAGAGGTGACAGCTCTCAACGACTTTTTTGTAGCGTTGACTCTAATTCCTGATCTCAATAAATGGACAACCCCGGAAAAGCAGGGGTTGGTGAAGATCATTGAGGCAAAACGCAGTGCCGACGAAGCTGAGTATTTAAAACTAATGCAACGCCACGGACGCTTGCGACAAGCAATCATTCAATTGGGTTCGGGAGCCTAACAGGCGTTTAGAGTACAAGCTTTAGCTTGCGACGTTGCGGATGAAGCAAGTTTGCGCGGTAGCGGAGAAGCAACCTGAAGGTTGTACTCTAAAACACCTGTCAGCAGGCCCTCAGGCGATTTTCCAGAATCTTATCTTCGGACAGGTTTTCTAATTTCTGAAAATATTCCGCCTCTCTATCGAGCGCTTTTTCCGGCACCAGTCCGACAATCTCAGTCCCGACAATTTCAACACCCAGGCGCGAAGCTTCGTCTCGCACTGCATTGTAGGCTTGAGTCATCCCGGTGACTTCATAGTTCACCAAATTCATCGAAACTTGCACCAGACCCCTGGTCGACAATGCAAATCCGAGGGCTTTAACAAAGGGCAAGCCTCCGTGGCGGGCCCTGACAGCACGGGCAATGGCCTTGGCCACATCCACGTCAGTGGTCCCCAGATTCACGTTAAAGGCAATCAAGAAAGGCCGGGCTCCAACGGCAATGGCGCCGGCCGTTTCATGGACCATCAATGGCCCGGCATCGGGGGCCCGCCCGGGTTCCACAGCAATCTGCTCTCGTAATAATTCCAGAGCTCCGCGTCTCACATCTTCCAGGTTCGCGCGCTCAGGCTTGAGCGCTGCTCGCTCGTAGAAAAACACCGGAATTGCGAGCTCGTGAGCGATGCGGTCGCCGGCCTCGTGTGCAATGGCCACACAATCTGCCATCGACACGCCACGGATCGGAATGAACGGCAAAACATCAGTTGCGCCCAAACGCGGATGCTCGCCGCGATGCTCGCGTATGTCTATTAATTCTGCCGCGATTGCGACTGCTCTGACGGCGGCTTCTACAATTCGCTCGGGCGCGGCGACAAAGGTTATAACTGAACGGTTATGATCCGCATCGATGTGTGTATCGAGAACGCAGGTTGTGTCGATCGCCTGAATGGCCTGGACCAAACGCGCAACCGTCTCGGGCTTGCGACCTTCACTGAAGTTTGGTACACACTCGACCAGGGCAGTGCCGATTGCCGATTGCGGATTGTTGACTGTTGATTCTATCACTTCTGCTTTTTGAACTTCGCGCTTGGAACTTTGTTCTTTGTTCTCTATTCTCAGCGTCTTGTTGGAATTCTTGAAGCAAAGCACTAAGCACAAAGTACCAAGGACAAAGTAAAATCGGCAATCGGCAATCGGCAATTGGAAATTGGCAATGGCCCACGATCGCTTCATAGACCAACGCAAGAACGCCTGGCAACGTCTGGAGGATTTGCTCAAGTTGCTTGACGGCAGTTCGTTGCGGCGCCTTCATCGCGAAGAGGTGCGCGAGCTGGGCCGTATCTACCGTCGCACCGCCTCCGACCTGGCGATTGCCCGGGCTGAGTCTCGCGACCCGCGCCTCATTAACTATCTCAATAGCCTTGTTATCCGGGCGCATGGCCGAATCTATCAAGCTGACACGCAGAAAGGCTCGCGCATTAAAGAATTTTTTGTGCGCGACTTTCCGCAAACCTTTCGCCGCACTTGGGCGTACACGGCGCTTTCTTTCAGCGTGTTTGCGTTGTTTGGCGTGATCGGGTTTTTAGGGACGAAGTATGACCCGGAGTTTTCGGAGCTGGTAGGCGTGCCGCCGAGTTTCCGCGAGATGCAAATCGAAACGAAGACCCATTGGTGGGAAGACTTGAATGAAGCCAATCAGGTGGGCGCGAGTTCAATTTTCACACACAATATCCAGGTCACAATCTACACCTTTGCATTTGGCGCCCTCTTTGGTGTCGGCACGTTGTTTTACCTTGCATACAACGGAGCGGTCATCGCGTCGGTCCTGGCCCTTACCTATCGCGCCGGCTTCGGCAACGATCTTCTCACTTTCATGGTCGGTCACGGCGTAATCGAGCTCTCATGCATCTTCATGGCGGGTGGCGCGGGTCTGTTGATCGGCAGCGCTTTGCTCATGCCTGGGGA
>JBGTCM010000169.1:0-3811 GCA_041748795.1 Pyrinomonadaceae bacterium | reverse complement strand
TATACGAAGGACGGGCTGGCGCTACGTTCGCAGACGTCGACGGTTCAAATACATGCGATGCAGCGTCGCGGGGCTCCACTCAGGATAATCGCTCCCGGTCGGGTATTTCGGCGTGATACGCCTGACCCTACGCACAATCCGATGTTTTTCCAGGTTGAGGGTTTGTGCGTTGATCGCGGGATTAGCATGGCTCATTTGAAGGGAACCGTCGGTGAGTTTCTGCGCCGTATGTTTGGGCCGGACACAAAGACTCGTTTTCGACCTTCGTATTTCCCGTTTACTGAGCCTAGCGCTGAGTTTGACTTCAGCTGTTTCAAGTGCGGCGGGACCGGATGTCGCATTTGTAAGGGTTCGGGTTGGATAGAACTGGGCGGTTCCGGCATGGTGCACCCGAATGTCCTCCGCACGGCCGGGGTAGATCCCGAGATCTACTCAGGATTCGCATTTGGATTAGGGATCGATCGCATGTGCGCGCTGATGTACGGTCTGGACGATATCCGCCTGCTTTTCGAGAATGATATGCGTTTCTTAAAACAGTTTGATTGAGTACTAATTGTTCGTTGAGCTTTGTACTTGGTGCTTTGTACTTTGCTCTTTTTCGTGCGACGTATTTCCCCAGCCGAGCCACGAAGCACGAAGTTCAAAGCACAAAGCTTATTTTTCGATGCTTATCAGTTACAACTGGCTACGCGAGCTAACCAACACCACCGCTACGCCGCTCGATTTGAGGGAGCGGTTAACGATGGTGGGTCTCGCTATTGACGCCGTCGCCGAAATCGAAGGCGACTCGGTGCTCGATGTCGAAGTCCCTTCAAATCGCCCCGATTGCCTGTCTCATATAGGCATCGCACGCGAAGTTTCGGTAATAGAGAAGTCCAAAGTCCTGCTGCCAACGGGCCAGATTTTGGAAACCGTCGGCAAGGCCGAAGATTTCGCTTCAGTGGAGATTCGTGACCCTCATCTTTGCCCGCGATACGCCGCGCGCGTCGTGCGCGGGGTCAAAATTGGTCCGTCTCCTGAATGGCTCGCAAAACGTTTGGGCGAAATCGGACAGCGGCCGATCAATAACGTGGCTGACATTACGAACTATGTTCTTCACGAGATGGGCCAGCCCCTTCACGCTTTCGACCTGGCGAAGTTAGGCGAACATAAAATCGTGGTGCGGCGCGCCCAGGCAGGCGAGAAACTAAAGACGCTGGATGGTGTGGAACGTGCACTCGATCCGGAGATGCTCGTGATTGCTGACGCCCAACAGCCCGTTGCGCTCGCCGGCGTCATGGGGGGGTTAGACTCAGAGATTTCTGCAGCCACAACCGACGTTTTGATTGAGAGCGCTTACTTCAACCCGGACTCTGTTCGACGGACCGCCCGTCAACTCGGAATGGACACCGAAGCCTCACGTCGTTTCGAGCGCGGCGCTGATTGTGAGAATGTCCTGAAGGCACAGGCGCGATGTATTGAGTTGATTTGTGAGATTGCCGGTGGTGTTGCGACTGAAAATGCTATTGACGTCTACCCACAACCTCTATCCCCAGTGGTCGTGCCATTTCGCCCGTCTCGAGTTGAAAGTCTCACCTCGCTTGAGGTCCACACGTCAGAGATGGTTCGCATTCTTTCGGCACTCGGTTTTGCTCAAGAGGAGATGCCCCAGGAACGCGGTATAGCGTTTGTCGTTCCGAGCTGGCGCGTTGATGTAAGTCTCGAAGAAGATCTGGTCGAGGAAATTGCGCGGCACACGGGCTATGACAAGATTAAGTCTGAGCTGCCGCCGTCTGCCATGTCTGGCGAGTATCAGCCGACGGAGACGAAACGCCGAGCGCTGCGCCGGGTGTTGACCAACCTCGGCTTTGATGAAGCTATCAACTTCAGCTTCATTGATACAGCTCACGACGAGCAATTTGAACCGCTGCCGGCGATCAGGGCCGAAGTATCAAACGCAGGTTTGGTTTCGCTTGAGAATCCTATTACTGAAGAATCGACGCGCATGCGACAGACGCTTTTGCCGGGTTTGCTGGCGTCGGTGCGTAACAACTTCAATCACGGCACCCGAGACGTGCGTTTATTCGAAATTGGGCGGGTTTTTGCGGCTTCAGCCGGGGATGAGCTACCGGTCGAACGGGACGTGCTCGGTATCGTAGCCACCGGCGCGCACACGGAAGAGGGGCGTGCTCAAACTACGAGCGCGATCGATTTCTACGATTTGAAGGGTGCACTGGAAGCCGCAGTGGACGCGATGAAACTGGGGTCGCTCGATTTTGACCAGGCGAGCATTAAACACTTGCGCGCTGGTCAGTCCGCAACAATCAAGCTGGCCGGGGGCGCGGAGGTTGGAAGCATCGGCAGGTTGTCGGATACGATCGCTGCGCCCTATAAATTTCGTCAGCCTGTTTACGTTGCTGAACTCGATTTCACATCGCTTCTTGATTCGGAAGCTCGTGCGATTCAATACAAACCACTTCCGCGTTTTCCATCGGTGGTCCGAGACATCACATTGTTGATCTCCCGGGACGTGAGTCTTTCTGAGCTATTGCGCGCGATTGATTCGGATGCTGTCGCTGACAACGCCGGTACGCAACTGGTCGGCACTTACGAAGGCAAAAACATTCCTGAGAGCAAGCGTGCGTTGACATTGCGCATTGAATATCGTTCGGATGATCGCACGTTGCGAGATGAAGAAGTTGAAGCGCGGCATCGCGGATTGATCGATTCTCTACTGAAAAAATTTAGTGCAGAGCTTCATTAAAAAATAAATCGACGCAACGCGGCAAAGAGTCTTGCGCTTGTACGCATGAAGTCGCATAATCCGTTGCGGAATCAAATAGCTTAGGCAGGGAAATAGTTTGATGGTTGGACTTTCCGGATTAGAGAAATTCTCCCACTTGGAAGACAAGATCTATCGCACGATAGAGCTGACCAAAACGCTTCGCCAGGAGAAAGAGAGTTTGGAGAAAGAGCTTTCTCTAATGCGGCGTAATCGTGGTGGCGGATCGTTTGAACAGCAGAGGCTGGAGAAACAGGTGGAAGCATTGCTTGCCGAACGCGATATTATTCGCGCGAAGGTGGAAGCGATGCTGGATGCGGTGGCCGCACTCGATCCGGAGATGGCGGAGGAGCTTCGATGACTACTGGAATCGGACAAATCCTGGAAAAGAGCAGTATGGAAACCACTACAACCGCCCCCCCGATCATCAGAGTTGAAATCTACAACCAAACGTACAATATCCGCTCAGACGGCGACTCGGAATACCTCATGCAACTCGCCGATTTTGTTGACAGTCGAATGCGCGAGATTTCTTCCGGCACCTTGACCGTCGACTCCTTGAAGGTCGCTATTTTGGCCGCGCTTCACATAGCTGACGAATTCCACCGTCTCAAACAAACGCATGAGCAGGCAGACGCTCAACTTGCCACGCGCAGCGCCGAGTGCGCCGAAATGCTCGATAAGTTGCTGAAAGTCAGGAGCAATATCGAACAGGAAAAAGGCGACCTCGAAAAGATTTCGCTTACCTAGATCTCCGAACACCGTAATCAATACGTCCGATCCGTTTTAGAAAACACGCCGGATCCGTTTAGATGGTGCACTTGTGCACCCCGTCAGCGGACGAGTCCGCTTGCTAAACCGATTCAACAAACGAGCGAGGTTTTTAACCACTTCACCGCTCGGGGTCCTTATGTTAGTATCCACGCCGGCGGAGGGAAATATTCTGCGGGGTTCGTCACCGAGTTACGATGATTGAGCCAACGCCGTTGATTAGGGAGACCGATGCCGCTCGCCAGTGCGATTCTTCATTGTTAAGAATTGCCAGAGGCT
>JBGTCM010000168.1:0-2150 GCA_041748795.1 Pyrinomonadaceae bacterium | reverse complement strand
GCAAGCGGCCGCCGATGCGCGTGCCCATAGAGGCACTTCTTCCCCGCAGGAACGGGCCCGCAGTGCGAAGTTTGAATCGCTTCGACTAAATCGCTCTCGCATCATGACCCAACTCGCAGCTGCCACGAATCCCTCTCATCGTGCCATGCTCGAGAGCGCCTTGAAGTCCATTAATGATGAGATGGCCGAGTGAGAATTCACTAACGACCCGGCCACCGCGTTCGCCAGCAATCACTTCCATAGCCGCCCACAGGCGGAACTCTAACTATTAACGGCTCCGTTTGGATGGTGCACTTGTGCACCCCGGCAGCGGACAAGTCCGTGTTCTAGACGATTACTAAACTGACCACAAATTTCGAGATTTCCGGAACTTCTAGTCGCGCACCGCGTTTGACTGACTGAAATGCAAATCCAGTCAACAGTCAAAACACAGCAAATGCCTGAAATTTCAACAAAAGTCGACGTGAAGGACGCGATCCTCGACGCTACGGACGTTCTCCTCGCCCGTTACGGATACCGGAAAATGACTGTCGAGGACATTGCCGTTCAGGCCGGGATCGGAAAAGGCACCGTCTACCTCCATTTCAGCAGCAAAGAGGAAGTTGTCCTCTCACACATAGACCGGATCGTTGACCGGCTCAAGCAGCGCATGTGGGCGATATCGCGTTCCAACTCAAGCGCCGCCGAACGGTTGCGCCAGATGTTGCTGGCCCGAGTGCTTTTTCGTTTCGACAGTATTCAGCACTACACCCAGAGCCTAAACGATCTACTGGCCGCCCTCCGTCCGGGTCTGCTGGCCCGCCGGGCGCGTTACTTTGACGAAGAGGCCCAGATACTTGCCGACGTGCTCAACAAAGGTCGCGATCGGGGCGAGTTTGAATTTCAGGACGCTCTCTCAGTCGCGTACGCACTGCTCAACGCGACCAACGGACTTCTGCCTTACAGTCTCAGCGCAACTGAGCTAGGTGCGCGCGAAGACGTTGAGGAGCGAGCGGCCGGGGTAGCAGATCTGATACTCAATGGATTGTTAACGCGTTAGTCACCACGAGAGTGATCGACGCCCGTATAGATGGCGCACTTGCCGGCCCAGTCCGCACTAGTGCCCGATCTAAACGGTCACAAACTGAAAGGAACTTATTATGTCTAAATTCTCAGGCCCGAAAACTTTCATCGCTATCGTCGTGTTTTGTTTTGCTGCCTCGCTCATCTCCTGGGCTCAGCAACCCGCCCCAGGCCCGGATGGCACAGTCGATGCCGCCACCCGCACACAGGTAATCGACGCTATTTTGAAGAGGCTCAACGACTCGTACGTCTTTCCGGAGATTGCAAAGAAGATGGAGACCGCGATCCGCGAACGTGTTAGTAAGCAGGAGTATGATCAAATAACCAGCGCGCGATCTTTCAGCGAAGCGCTCACAAAGGACCTGCAGGCGGTCAGCAAGGACAAACACTTGCGCGTGCGTTATTCGCATGAACCCATACCGGTGAGAGAGCGGCGTCGAGAGCCGACGGCTGAAGAGCGTGAGGAAGCGCGTCGTGACTTAACCTGGATGAATCATGGATTCAACAAGGTGGAACGCCTGCGCGGCAATATCGGCTATATAGAGTTTCGCGGTTTCTTCGATGAGGAGCTCGGATCGGAAACGGTCGCCTCGTCGATGAATTTCGTAAACGGCACCGATGCGTTGATTATCGATCTGCGCAACAACGGTGGAGGCAATCCAAACATGGTGGCGTTGATTTGTTCCTATCTTTTCGGCGCCGACCCGGTGCATCTCAATGATCTTTATTGGCGTGAAGGAAACAGAACAGACCAGTTTTGGACTCGGAAAGAGGTGGCCGGCAAGCGCTATCTGAACAAGGACGTGTACGTGCTCACCAGCAACCGGACTTTTTCGGGCGCGGAGGAATTTGCTTACAACCTTAAGAACCTGAAACGCGCAGTTATCATTGGCGAAACGACGGGTGGTGGCGCGCATCCGGGTGGGCCGCAGCGCGTTCACGAACATTTCAACGTTTTTATTCCGACAGGCCGAGCTATTAACCCGATCACCAAAACCAACTGGGAAGGCACCGGAGTGACACCTGATGTCGACGTTCCGGCGGCGCAGGCTTTGACGGTAGCCCGACTGATGGCTCTGAAAAAGACA
>JBGTCM010000167.1:0-8411 GCA_041748795.1 Pyrinomonadaceae bacterium | reverse complement strand
CGTCCGCAGGCAAATCGTCCTGCCCGAGATGGACACCATCAGCATTTAGGGCGAGTGCAATATCAACGCGATCATTGATTATGATTTTGACGCCGCATCCCCGCCCTACGCGTAAGGCTGAGGCTGCCTCTTCGTAGAAATCGCGCGCCGATAGAGTTTTTTCCCGCAACTGGACAAGGCTCACCCCCCGCGCGCTTAAACTGAGAACCTGTTCATCGTGCGGCAAGCCGGAAATGGCCCTATCTGTCAACGGGTAAAGTCGACTTTCGCCCAACACATCTAAGAAGTTGCAAGACATGTGCGCTTGTCAGTTCTCTTTTCGTTTGGGTCGTTCGTTTGCACGAAGAACTCGTTTCCGCAAGCGAATGTTCTGAGGCGTGACTTCGAGTAATTCATCTTCGGCGAGAAACTCTATTGCCTGCTCAAGTGAAAGTTCTTTTGGCGGTACAAGTCGCATGGCCTCATCAGCGGAGGCAGCGCGCATGTTCGTCAATTTTTTTTCCTTAACCGCATTCACATCAAGATCCACAGCACGCGCGTTCTCGCCAATTATCATCCCTTCATAAACTTTCGTTGAAGGACGCACAAACAAGGTCCCTCTTTCCTGGAGGTTGTAAAGCGCATAGGTGGTTGTTTCGCCGGTGCGGTCCGCCACCAGCGATCCAGTAGCACGGCCTCGCATAGCTCCCTGCCAGTTGCCCCAGCGAAGAAACAAAGTGTTAAGAAGGCCGGTGCCTTTGGTTTCAGTCAAAAACTCATTACGAAATCCAATCAAACCACGCGAAGGAGTTTCAAACTCGAGTCGCACTCGACCGGTTCCGTGGTTTACCATTTTGGTCATTTGACCCTTGCGACGTCCTACCGCTTCAGTGACCACTCCGATGAACTCTTCGGGGCAATCAATTACGACTTGCTCGATCGGTTCCAGCGTGCGACCGTCCACTGAGCGAGTGATCGCTTCGGGTTTCGAGACCTGAAGCTCATAACCCTCACGGCGCATCATCTCGATGAGAATTGATAACTGCAACTCCCCGCGCCCGGAGACTTTGAACTGGTCGGGCGATTCGGGCTCAACTTCGACTCTGATGGCAACATTGCCCAGAGTCTCCTTTTCCAGACGTTCCTTAACTTGGCGCGAAGTTACGAACCGGCCATCCTTGCCGGCGAAAGGAGAATTGTTGACTCCAAAGATCATTGAAATGGTCGGTTCGTCGACTGCAATAGCCGGCAGCGGTTGTGGGTTGTCGAGGGATGTTATGGTGTCGCCAATCTCGATATTGTCCACACCTGCGAGCGCCACAATCTCCCCGAAACCAGCCCGCTGAATCGACTCTCGCTTTAAACCCTCGAATGCATAAAGTTGCGACACGCGAACTTTCTGAAACGTGCCATCGGGCTTCGCGACACTTACTTGATCCCCGAGACTAATCTCACCTGAGAAGATGCGGCCGATTGCCAGGCGTCCGACGTATTCGCTGTAATCGAGATTTGCAACGAGCAGTTGCAGGCAGTCACTTCTTCCCTGTTGTGGCGCAGGTATCGTCTCAACTATCTGATCGAACAGCGGACGCAAATCGCCTGACTCATCTGTCAATTGTCGTTTGGCAATACCCTCGCGCGAGATCGAATAGAGAATTGGAAACTCGATCTGCGCATCGGTGGCGTCGAGATCGAGAAATAGTTCGTAGATTTCGTTGACCACTTCCTCGGGTCGGGCGTCCTGACGATCTATCTTATTGACTACCGCGATGGCCGGGAGACGGGCCTCAAGAGCTTTGCGAAGTACGAACCGGGTTTGCGGTAGGCAGCCCTCTGCAGCGTCAACCAGGAGCATGACTCCGTCGACCATTTTGAGTACGCGTTCGACCTCCCCGCCAAAGTCTGCATGGCCCGGTGTGTCCACAATGTTGATCTTCACATCGTGATAATGGACGGATGTGTTCTTAGCCATGATCGTGATGCCACGCTCGCGCTCCAAATCCATCGAATCCATAACCCGTTCGCGCACCTGCTCATTCGCGCGGAAAGTCCCAGACTGACGCAACATAGCATCGACCAGCGTCGTCTTGCCGTGATCGACGTGTGCAATGATTGCGATATTACGGATGTCATTTCTCTCCTGAGTCATTCTTCCCCCATACAGTCCTGACCGGTGCGGTGTTTGCCAATAAGCGAAACCTCAGATGTTAACACTTCATGTTCGATCTGCCACAACGGGGAGCACGTGACGATTGCGCAAACTTTAGATTGCTTAGGGGAACGCGACGCCCGCGAAACTTAGGCTGATGAAAACGCTCCGGTTTGGCGTAGCGATTCGTAGAGCGCTACAGCAACGGCAGTGGCCAGATTAAGGCTTCGGACGTGCGGATTCAGGAGGGGTATCTTAAGGCAACGGTCCCAGTTTTT
Organism: Pyrinomonadaceae bacterium; assembly: GCA_041748795.1. GTDB lineage: Bacteria > Acidobacteriota > Blastocatellia > Pyrinomonadales > Pyrinomonadaceae > PSRF01. Next base: position 6,005 of record JBGTCM010000167.1, on the reverse strand, counting down.
AGCGAGAACGTCCTCGGATAAACCACGTGTTTCTCTACCAAAAACAAGACAATCCTCAGGTGTAAAGGCCCAGTCAATGTAGCTTCGTTCGGCCTTGGTGGAGAAGTAAAGAAACCGGTACTGCGAGAGCGACGCCGTAAGATCTGTCAGAGTCGCATGCCGCTGCAATGTGACCTCGGGCCAATAATCGAGTCCCGCGCGACGTACGGCCTTATCATCAAGGCGAAACCCTGTAACTCCCACAATGTGAAGCGGGACTCTGGTGGCCGCACACAATCGGGCAATGTTTCCAGTGTTAGGAGGAATCTCGGGTTCTACCAAAGCTACGCGAATCATTTGCAGATAGACAAAGAGTGGGCTCGAATTAGAAGTGTCCGAAGCTGGGTTACGCCGATCAATTTAGGCTCGTCTCAAAATACAAAAGGAACGACGAGATTCGCTTGAGTGCTCGTCGTTCCTTTTGAAAGGCCGTGCTGGCCTCAGAAGTTGATGTGCGCCAGTTGAGAGTTGCTGTTGAAACGAACTGGACCGAACTATCTCTTCTTGGCTGCTTTCTTCGCGCCCTTCTTTGCTGACTTCTTGGCGCCACCCTTTTTCGCTGCCTTCTTTCCACCTTTTTTAGTTGCCATTCTTAGTTGCTCCTTCTTTTCAAGATTTTGGTTTCAAGTCATGACCACAAGATACTGTGCTCAGTTCTGTCTTGTGGGCTAGAGTAAACGGCGCACAACATCTTGCTATATAAACGTAAACGTTCGCTATGTCAACAACTTATTACTCTGATCTCAAATAAATGTTTAGGAGGAAAAATGAAAGATACTGCGGAGCGGGAGAAGATCGTAGGGAGAAAATGATCCCAACCCTGCTTGTGCTTGTCGACGCCGAGCTGCGGCGTTTATTCTGAACGACGACGAAGTAGCGCCTCGTAATTGTTAAGCGAAGATTAGCGAAGCAAAAAAATCGCTTTACTGAAGCGCGATCGTTATCTGAAGAGAGGTGTGAAGATCCATCCGTTGTGATGATCAATTCCATAGTAATTGATCATGGATTTGTTTTCGCTGCGACTAGAAACACCGATGAATGGGCCACTTGAATTCCCGCCGTCAATTGAGGACAAACCTGTAGAGCCAATTCCCAGAGTAGGCAAAACGGGCGGAGCCACAAGTTGTTCGATCTGTTGGAGTTGCGGGTCAGCTGTGGCGGGTCGAACATTCCCCGCAAATAGCATCAACGACTGCTGAAAAGCCGACAGGTCAGCCGAGCGAGGACGAACCAGTCTCCATTCGCCTTCGACTGTAAGTGGATCGCGCGCGGCTGAAGGACGTAACACTTGAATCTTCTTAGTACCACTTGGTATACCCTCCAGCAATTGGTCCATCGAAGTGGGAAGGGCGGCCTCACCTTGTCCTAGTCTTCCTCGCTGGTGAGCGTAGTAAGCGCGAACAGCTTGTGCTACTTGCTCTCCACGAAAAATCGCTTCCACCTCGTTTTCGCGTTGAGCACGACGACGAATATTTGGCGCGGCGGCAGCGGCAAAGATAGCGAGGACTGTCATCAAGGCCAGGAGAGCGACAAGGGTATAGCCGCCTTCGTACCGACGCTTTGAGGGCTGAGAGGTGACGAAACAGGTGCCAGGACTCGCGATGCATGGCGTCCATATCTTGTGGTGTGGTCCTACGCTAGGGTTCATCGTCATCACTCTCAACTCTAGGAGCCGGTCTTTGTAACGGATTGCTCCTGTCGGTCTGGCTACTGAAAGGAATCGTATGTTTGATCTTTAAGTTCGTGTCCACCAAAACCAACTCTTTTTCGGAGATGCTGGTCACTCGAAACCTACCGCCCAACAGATCACCACGCTGTGCGTTTAGAAGATCCTTCGAAGACTTCTCCTGAACAATCGCCGTATCGAGGTGACGAGTTGTACCCAGGAGTCCGATGTAGGAATAATTCGGCACCGGAGGGTTCGCGACGTTAAAGTTTGCGATGTTCGAATAGAGCGAGCCGTCCGGCGAACGTAGTATGACCTGGCGGGTCCCAGGATTAGCGATCAATGCCGCAGGAACAGTAGCGGTAAGTTGCTGTGGTCCCACATAACGTGTCGGCAATGGGTTATTGTCTACCATCACTCTCAGTTGAGACGTAAACTTGTCGCCGGAAATCTCCAGCGTGAAATCCGCGGTCCGCGCAAATACATTCGACGGTTGCACGTTAGCTAACAAAACTGGCGGGGTCGGCGTTGGCGTCGGGGTCGGCACGACGACCGGTTTCACAGGTGGAGGCGGCGGGGGCTCGTAGTAAACAAATATGTTACGTTTGGCTTCAGGAACCAAAGGGACAGAATAGTCCGCATTAATCGGCCGGAGTTGGTCAATAGCCTCTTCCTTGGGAGGTGGTTGACCTCCACGCAGAATTGGTGAAGGTGACGGGCGTGCAGGGATGGTTTGCGCTACCTTGTTACTATTGCCGCCAAATCCAAATAGAGCCCACCAAAGTAATATGATTGCCAGGAGGCCAAGAACCCCTGCTGCAATCAACTTTTTTCGTTCATTCGGATTTGTAAGATTAATAGCCTGCATTTTAGAACTCATTGCTGACCTGACCCGCCGCCTTCACCACCCCGTTGAAAATACGTCGCCATGTCGAGCCGCAAACTGACGGCAGAATTACGAGGGCTACTGCCAGCATCGTCACCCTCCGCAGACTGGCTGTTTACTTCCGAAGACTTCTCCAATTCGACAGCGTTAATGATTACAAACTGCTTGGTCGTTTCAAGGTCGCGCACAAAGCGGCGGAGGTTCTGGTATGGTCCTTCGACGGTCACGCTGACCGCGACGCCTGGATAGATGCTCTGCCACTTTGTGTTTGCCTTCGTCCCGCCGGTTGTCGTCTTCGTCCCGGCCGCATCAAGTGGCGTGTACGTCGGACCGGAGGTATTCCGCAGTCCGTTCTTACGAATCAGATCGTTAAGCGCGTCGTATAGGCTCATGCGCCCGCGACTAGCGGTAAGCAGCTTGTTGTTTTCAAAAACATCCAGGCTCTGGGCAATTTGTTGGGCAGCGTTCTCCGTGCTTTGACCCTGTAGAACCATATTCTGAGAATTTCGCAACTGGGTTTGAAGGCGTGCACGTTCGACTTGAAGCGTGGCTAAACGAGAGCGTGCCGGCATTTGAAAGTAAAGATAGCCAATGACAACAAGAAACAGGATAAAGAAACTGCCAGCCAGTGCAATAATTTCTGCCGGCCCCAGCGCTCCACCACGATTGGAAACGCTCAGCTTTTGAAAACGGGCGCGTATCACGTTAGCGTTTGGTCTTCGAGAAGACGGAGCGGGTTGTTGGCTCATCGGTTGTCTCCTCTCGATGCGAGTGAAAGGGCGGAGGCCAGCGCTGCTGGATCTGCAGGAGCTCCGGCTCGTGGACGATACACAACGTACAATTCATACTCCGCGCCACTTTCTCCGCGGCCTCTTTGCAGATTCTGCGAGCGAAGTTCGGCCTGCATGACGCCTACGCGATCCATTGCGGAAATCATTTCAGTGACTACGGTTGAAGTCTTGGCCACGACAGTCAACTCTAATTCCGCCAGTGTTTGATCACCTCTGCTGGTTACACCGCGCACAGCGATGCGTCTCACGCGTACGTTTCCGGGAAGTGCTGACTCCAAATCCGCAAACAGTCTCGACCAGGAAAATCTTTTGCGGTCGACCAAAATATGCGCGGAAGTCAGCGTTTGAAGTTGATCGGATGTGAAAGAGCTTTTTACTGCCTCCGCCTGTTTTCGAAGGGCCTGCTCTTGTTGACCTAACCCGTTAATATCTTTCTGAACGGCGGCCGCCTGCGAGTTTGCGTCTCTGGTGTTTCTGACAATGAAAACGAGACTTATGAGGGATACAACAATTACAACAGCGGCCACCACCCAAGGCAGTGAACGATTGCTAAATGGTTTACTCGCAAGGTTTAGTTTCGTACTCACGTGATATTACCTAAACAGACCGAATTAGCGTCGATAACAGCAAAGAAGCATACACGCCTCAATTAAACCGGCGCAACCGAGCGTGGAATGCACTTTCTGCACAGTAGTACACGCTACATAAGTGCCGGCGTTTCAGAAAGAAGCCTTCCAGGGAGTCGTAAGGCGAGTAGAATGCAGAATCATGAAGTCCGCCTGGGGGGTAACGGTCCTTCAGTTACAGCCATCGATGGCCGGTAAGCGCAAATTCGATTTCGACCACTCCGTTTGGCCCGATAGAGCGCGGAATCCGCTAGCTCCACCAATTGAATCGGGTCCGTTGCATCGTCCGGATACGCAGCAACACCGATGCTAATCGTAATGCGATGCGTTGTCTGGACGCCTGGCGAATCCATGCGAGTGGCGGAGAACTCGTGTTGTTCCACAGCTGCTCGCACGCGTTCGGCGGCTACAATCCCTTGAGCATAATTAGCCTCGAGCAGAAAGGCCGCAAACTCTTCCCCGCCAAAACGAGCCGCAACGTCGCCCGCTCTCAACGCCTCCTTGATTAGTCGTCCAGTCTCTTCCAGAGTTCTACTTCCGACCAGGTGGCCATATGTGTCGTTCACTTCTTTGAAATGGTCCAAATCCATCATAAGAACGCAAAAAGGACGCGCCTCCGACTCGGCTCGAGAAGCCTCGCGTCGAAGTTCAGAAAAGAAAGACTTGCTAGTCAGGAGCCCGGTGAGCTCATCGTGAGCAAGTAGCCGATGGATTTGTTGTTGAAACTCGCGATCAATTTCGTCGAGCATATCAAAGCGGAAGAGATGGTCGCCGATTTCGATCTTGTCACCATCATTGAGTATGACATCGGTAATTAACTCGCCATTTACCAGTGTCCCATTGGTCGAACCGAGGTCGGCAATGCGATGGAATGTCTCCTTGGTGTTTGCATCCTGTTCGCGACGGATGCGGGCATGGAGTCTCGATGTTCGTGAATCGTTAAGGCGCACGTCAGCTTCGAGGGCGCGACCGATCATAACGTCGTCGCGCTCAAGGGGAATCGGCACCGCCATCAATTCCCCGCGAAGCGAAACCAGCGCCGGCCTGCGTTCCTTTTGAGTAGATTTTGTACCTTGGTTGCTTCGGCGAAGCTTGGTTTGGCCGGGTTCGTCTTCTTTGTTTTGGCTGGGCATTCGATCTGGGCTATTAAGAACGCCCGCGCGCTCTCAAACTTTCGCAAAACCAGGACAGTGGTTCGTATCTTAGCGTGCGCAAGATGCAGTCGCAAATTGGCCCTGCCGCTGGGAACCTCGCACGGACAGACCATCTGACTGGCCCCTTCTGGCGCTGGTAGCTTTACTCATATAAAATTGGGCTAAAGATTAATTGGAATAAATGTGCCGGTTGGAGGACGCGGAAAGGGAAACTCGTTTGAAAGAACAGGAACCAGCTAGCGAAACGTGTTCGTGGTCAGAAAAGAACCTCTCCGTTGAACAGGTAGCGGTTGCCGCCTTACCGACCGAATGGGGCGACTTCAAAATCGCGGGATATCGATCACTGACCAGCGATGAGGAGTTTGTGGCTATATATAAAGGAGAACTGCGACGTGACACGCCGACGCTGGTACGTATCCATTCGCAGTGTTTGACGGGCGACGCGTTCGGATCGACCAAGTGTGACTGCGGGCCCCAGCTACATGAAACGATGGTGATGATTGAACGCGAAGGGCGCGGCGCGATAGTTTACCAGCAGCAGGAGGGCCGCGGCATCGGAATTATCAACAAGATTCGGGCCTACGCGCTGCAGGATGAAGGGGCAGATACGGTCGAGGCCAACGAACAATTAGGCCTGGCGGTCGATCTCCGCGACTACAAGCAGTGCGCTGAGGTCCTGTTTGATCTGGGTCTTTGTCTGGTGCGGGTGGTTTCCAACAACCCTCTGAAGCTTCAAGCGCTTGAGGACGCCGGGTTGAAGATTGTTGAGAGAGTATCAATCCAGGTTGAGTCAGGCGATAAGGCCGAACACTACCTGCGCACTAAGAAAGACAAGCTGGGCCA
>JBGTCM010000166.1:0-3315 GCA_041748795.1 Pyrinomonadaceae bacterium | reverse complement strand
ATATAACTGATGAGTTGAAGAGACGCAAATTCCGAGAATTGCGAAATTGGGCAAACCGGACTAAAGCGGCGCCAGGCCGCCTTACTCCAAGGAGTTGATTATTTGCATGTTTTTTTAGTCGCCGCTGACGCCGGCACTGACCTGCTTGCGTTCATCTTCATGTTCAGGCGTTTCCGCTGTGACATCGTCAGCATCTACTGTCGAACGGCGTCTGGGAGTTAGTCTCTTGCGAATACCGGTCAGGACACTGGCAAAGCTGCGCCAGCGCGAGGTGTGTCGCAAATCGTCAAGCAATGAATAGGCAACCGGCGTGGCGATCAAGGTCAGCAACAGCGACAGCGTCTGTCCGCCGATAACTACGATCGCAATTGAGCGTCTCTCTTCCGCGCCAGGGCCAGTTCCCAGGGCCAGGGGCGTCATGCCTGCGACCAGTGCGAGCGTAGTCATCAGGATCGGACGCAGGCGATCGCGGGTTCCCTGCATGATCGCTTCAGCGCGCTCCATCCCTTTTGCACGCAAATTATTCATGTGATCTATCTGCAGAATCGAATTCTTCTTCACCACCCCAAAGAGCACGAGTATACCCAGAGCTGAATAGAGATTCAGCGTGTCACCGGTCAACCATAAAGACAGCAAGGCAAAAGGCACCGAAAGCGGCAAACTCAACAGGATCGTGACCGGATGAACCGTGCTTTCAAACTGTGACGCCAGGATCATGTACATGAAAATAATCGACAGCAGAAATGCCCAGACGAATTCCGTGAAGGTCCTTTCCAGTTCCCGGCCCTTTCCGGAAATTCTGGTAGTGTAAGCAGGCGGAAGATTCATCGATGCGGCCGCGCTCCGCAGCGCTTCGATTCGATCCGCGAGGGCAAAACCCGGCGCCACCGAAGCCCGCAACGACACCTGGCGCTCCCGGTCAAGTCGGTCAATTCGCGAAGGACTTGTTTGGCGTTTGATCGTTACCAGGTTATCAAGTCGAATCAGACCACCACGCGAGGATGGTACGTAAAGCCTGCTGATCGAACCAACGTCACTTCGGTCTCCCTCAATCAAACGTAACTGCACATCGTAGTCTTCATTTACCGATGGGTCTCGAAAGCGCGAAGCTTGATCATCGCCGCCAACCATTACACGCAGACTGGTTGCGATGTCGGAGGTGTCGACACCTAAATCCGCCGCTCGGGCGCGATCAATCTCCACTCGCAACTCCGGCTTGTTAAGTTTCAACGTAGTATCGGCGTCGACTATGCCCCCCAGGCTTTGCGAGCGTTTGAGCAGATCTTCCGCATAGTCGGAGAGCGCCTGAATTTCTGGACCACGCAAAACAAAGTCGATATCAAACCGGCCGCCAGCGCCAAAATTGAATGACTGCGCATTACGGATGCCCGCCCTCAGTGGCGAATACTTCTGCAAACGCCGGCGCACTTCCTGCATAACGTCCTGCTGAGAATAGTTGCCCTTAAAGGCATTGAGCGGGTTTCCCTTTTTTGTCTCCCTCCAGATCCGGCCAAGGGAAAGCGTTCGTTCCTCATGCGGGGCGATGCGAACGTAGGCCCCGCCCTGATTTACGCCGCCGATAAAACCGCCGCCGACGGAAGAAAGCACCAGCCTTACGCCCGGCGTCGACAGAATTTCTTTTTCAATCGCCAGGATGCCCTCGTTCATGGAAGGAAGATTGGTCCCCTCGGGGGCGTTGATATTGACTTCAAACTCAGCCTCGTCAACGTTGGTCGGAATAAACTCCTGTTTCACCGCACGATAAAGTGGAATACTGGAAAGGATTACGGCCACCGACACCGCCGCTACGGCGAACCGGTGGCGCATTGCGAATCCGAGCAAGCGTGAATAACCGCGATCAATGAAACGGTAAAAACCACGACGCGAAGATGCGGCGTCGTGGCCGCCGACCTGGTCCACGCGAATCAGTCGTGAACTCATCATTGGCGTCAGCGTGAAGCACACCAATAGACTTACCAGGATCGCGACCGCCGCAGTGATACCGAATTGATAAAGAAACCGTCCGGAGATGGACGACATGAATGAGACAGGCAGAAAGATAACTACCAGGGAAAAAGTTGTTGCCAGCACCGCCAAGCCGATGTCTCTGGTTGCTTCTTTCGCAGCCTCCCGCGGGTTCATCCGCTTCTCTTCGATGAAGCGGAAGATGTTTTCGAGCACCACGATAGCGTCGTCGATTACCACGCCCACCATCAAGACCAGCGCCAGCATGGTCACGCTATTCAGCGTAAAGTCGAGTGCTCGCATCATGCCAAAGGTCGAGATCACCGAACACGGAATGGCCACCGCAGCGATTAGCGTTGAACGCCAGGAACGCATAAAGAAGAAAACCACCAGACTGGCCAGGATACTGCCGAGGATCAGGTGGGTTTCAATTTCATGTAACGCCGATTCGATATAGCGCGATTGATCGCGAATCACCTCGAGCTTGACGTCGTTAGGCAACTGGGCCGCGACCCGAGGAAGTTGACTCTTGATGCCGTTGATAACCTCGATGGTATTGGCGCCCGATTGTCGCCTGATTTCAAGAGAGACTGTCGGCACGCCATTAAGCCGGGAAAGCGAACGCTGTTCTTTAGTGCCGTCTTCAACTCTACCTACGTCGCGCAGCCGAATGGGAGCGCCGTTGATGTTCGCGATTACCAGATCGTCAAAAGCGCGCGCATCTCGATAGCGGCCGAGCGTGCGCAGCACCAATTCCTCCTGGCCGGTGTTTACGTTACCTCCAGGAACATCAGTGTTTTGTCGTTCTAAGGCCTGGCGAATAGCCGTAATCGGAATCTGGTAAGCTGCCAGCCGATCGGCGTCAATCCAAATGTTGATCGCCCGTTGCAACCCGCCGACAACCTGCACTTCGCCCACGCCGCCGGTGCGTTCAAGCTGAACCCGTACCGTTTTATCAGCCAGTTCAGTAAGCTCTCTCAGCGAGCGATCACCGGAAAGAGAAATCGTAATTACGGGTGTGCTGTCGTTGTCGAACTTCTGGACCACAGGCGGTGTGGCGTCGTCGGGTAAGTCACGGACGACGGTGGCGACGCGGTCGCGGACGTCCTGAGCAGCAGTGTCCAGGTTCCGGTCGAGTTTAAAGGTTGCGATGACGAATGAAGTGCCGGGTGCAGATATCGAGCGAAGTTCGTCTATGCCGTCTACAGTGTTAACTACTTCTTCGATCCGCTGAGTGATGAGCGACTCCATCTCCTGCGGGCCTGCCCCAGGAAGACTGGTACGAACGCTCACGGTCGGCAGATCGACGGACGGAAATCTATCAACTCCAAGCCGGAAAAAGCTGGCCGC
>JBGTCM010000165.1:0-5112 GCA_041748795.1 Pyrinomonadaceae bacterium | reverse complement strand
ATGATGCGGTCTTTGTGCCGTGTCAAAAAACGCTCCATGATGCTCCTCCACTTGATGGTTGTCGCAACAACATCTTGCGCGACGAGATCATGGGGCGTCATCATTTATTTTGGTTGCGGCCCGAACGGGCTGCGTCATGTATTTCGTGGACTGTCTTTTGTTGAACCTTGGAAACTAGACGGATTGTAGGAAGTTACCCAACTCCTGATGACTCGGTAGCGCGGTTCGCGCACCCAGGTCGCGACACTTCAACGCTCCCACAGCATTCGCCATTTTCAAACTTGTTTCGAGGTCTTCTCCGGTCAATAGCCCATAAAGTAGCCCGCCGTGAAAAGCGTCTCCCGAACCCGTCGTGTCGCGGCAACCGCCGGGAACTTCGAAGGCAGGCGATTCGATAAACTGCCCTTGGCAGTAAACCACCGCGCCCTGTGTACCTTTCGTCAGTCCAACTATCGGGCAGCCGTATCGAGCTTTTAACTCGACGAGCGAAGCGCGTTCATCGGCGATACCAGTTAAGCGGTGGGGAAACTCTCGCGACGTAACCAGAATGTCGATGAGCGGAAGAAGTTCCGGGAGACCTTCGTATATGTTGTCGATGTCCGCCGAGACAATCGCATCTTCCGCGCGTGCAGCCTGGGCCATACGCACGCACGCAGGCGGATCATGCGCATCGATATGCAGCACGCGACCGCGCCCTGCAAGAACCACGGGCGCTTCCTCGGCACGATAGGCCACGCGATCATCTCGGTCCCAGATGATGGTGCGTTCACCGTTACGTGCGTCGATGATGATGAATGCGATCTGATTGCGCGCCCCTTCAATAATCTCGGCGTGGACGATGTTGACGCCTTCCTTCTGTATGGCCTCGAAACCAAACGTACCCTCGGGGTCTGAGCCAAAGCGTCCGGCGTAAGCAGTTTTCAAACCTAACCGCTGCAAGGCAATCATCGCAGTCGCTGTTTGACCACCCGCCGCTTGTTTATGTTCAACCAGCCGGATCTTCGTGTCGAACGCGGGATATTCCGGCACAACGATAAGGTGATCGACGGCGTTGAGGCCGAAGCCCACTGCGTCGAATTCTCGACTGGTTACGAGTTTAAAAGGAAACCGCATCGCAAGCTTAAATCTCCCGAGTCAGCCCCTTTAAATCTATCTTCATCATCAATTCCTCCGCGGCTTGCCGCCGCACAGTGCGGAAAGCCTATGGCTTTCCGTTCACCGTCCACCCTCCCTCTTTCCTGAGGCTCAGCCTCAGGAAAGGAGATTAATAACTCTGCCCCGGAGAGGCAGAGCCTTTCCGCACTGTGCGGCGGCAGAGCCGCACCTTCTGATCAGCGCTCTAATCTGTCGCCTCGTGGTTTTCAATGCTCCTGTGCGTTAGAATGTCACTGTAATCAGGTAATAACGCAGTGAGTCTCGAAGAAAAACTTAAAGAAATACCAACGTCCGCCGGCGTCTACCTTTACAAGGACAGCGCCGGCAAAATCATCTATATCGGCAAGGCCAAACGCCTGCGCAGCCGAGTGCGTTCTTATTTTCAGGCGCGGCCCTTCGACCGCAAGACCGATGCCCTCGTCAAACAGATCGCGGATGTTGAGTTTATTGTCACAGACAATGAAGTCGAAGCGCTCATCCTGGAAGCCACGCTTACCAAAAAACACAAGCCTCGTTACAACGTCAATTTAAAAGACGACAAATCGTATCCGCATCTGAAACTTACGATCAATGAGCCTTTCCCTAAAGCCGTTATCACCAGACGCGTGCAAAGAGACGGCGCGCTTTACTTCGGTCCATTTCTGCCTGCCAGCCTGGCGCGCAAAACGATCGATGTAATCAATCGTACCTTTCAACTGCGCACCTGTGATATCGAAATCGATGGCAAGGCGCCTCGACCGTGTCTTGAGTATCACATCAAACGCTGCCTTGGCCCATGCGTCAAGGGACTGTGCACTCCCGCCCAGTATCAGGAGGCTGTGCGTGACGTGCGGCTGCTTCTGGAGGGCAGGAACACCGAGCTCGCGGACACACTCGAAGGTCGCATGGAGCAGGCGTCGCACGAGCAGCGCTACGAAATGGCGGCGAAGTATCGCGATCTTCGCAAGACGGTAATCAAGCTTTCCGAGCAGCAGAAGATGGCCACTTCGCCTGAGCGCGACGTCGATATTTTCGCTTACTACCGTGAAGGTCGCCTCTTGGCCTTGCAACTTTTCACAATGCGCGAGGGCCACATCGTCGGGCGGCGAGAGTTTTTCTGGGAAGACCTGCCGGAGGACGATTTTGATCCTGCATCGTTTTTGAGCGAAGTGTTGGCCCAATATTATTCAAGCGACTACGTACCCAAGGAGATCCACGTACCGGTGGATTTTGAAGATCGCGAGTTACTCGAAAAGGCTTTGTCGACGCGAAAAGGACGGCGCGTGCATATTCACTACAGCCAGCGCGGTGAGAAACGCGACTTGATCGATCTAGGCGAGAAGAACGCGAAGCTGGCGTTTGAGCAACGTTTTCGCGTACTCAAGCCTGACATGAAACTGGTCCTTGAAGAGTTGCAGGAAACATTGGAGTTGCCACGTTTTCCGGCGCGCATCGAGTCGTTTGATATTTCGCACATTCAGGGCGCGGAGAATGTTGGCGGCATGGTCGTTAGTGACAACGGCAAGATGAACCGTTCCGAGTATCGTAAGTTTCGTATCAGGTCGGTGGAAGGCGCCAACGACCCGGCGTCCATGCGAGAAGTTGTTTTCCGCCGCTATAAGAGGCTTTTGGCGGAAGGAAAGCCCTTGCCTGATTTGATAATGATCGATGGCGGCAAAACACAACTTGCAGCGGCCGCGGACGCAATGCGTGAACTCGATCTTGAAGCCGTCCCGATGGTGGGCGTAGTTAAGCCCCCGCTGAAACACAATCAGGTCTCTTATCTTCTGGTCAAAGGACGCGAAGACGAGCACATCTTTCTTGATCCTCACTCGCTCATCCTTCGTCTGCTGCAAATGATCCGTGACGAAACGCATCGCTATGCGCTCAGTTATCATCGCAAGCGACGTGAACTGCGCGACTTCACTTCCGAGCTATCGGCGATTCCAGGCGTAGGCGAAAAGCGAAAAGGACGTTTGCTCAGACACTTCGGTTCAATCCATCGCATCAGCGAAGCAACAGAATCCGAACTGACGCCGTTTGTTGGGAAAAAGACTGCGCACGAGATTGTGGAACATTTCGCACGGCAGAGGAGTTTGGCCCAGGTCGTAGCACCGGCTTCTCACGATGGCGTGCTCGTTGAATCTGATCAGGTCAACTAGATCTCAGTGGATGTAACGCAAACTGTTAGTTTGCGGCCGGAACCGACGAGCCCTTTTGGATATATACGAGCTTCTGCCGCAAGATCCGCAAACTAACAGTTTGCGTTACGTTATGATGAAGGACTACTACGTTTGTGGCTGTTCCTTCGCACCGCTGAATTCGTAAGTGATGTGCAAACGCAATTGACCATCCTGCGCTTCCGATCTGACATCTTTTACCTGCGCCTTTACTGAACCATTGCCTGCCTTCACAGGGATCATCAACTGCAATTGCCCTGGACGAAGAAGCTCGAGAGGATTGACCCTGCTGTCAATTGCGTTTCTTACAAAGACGGTCACGAAGTTATTGGCGGCCGGGTTCACCCCTTCAAGGTTGACGCCGTCAACATTCACCCTTCCATAAAGAGTTTGTGAAGGCTGGTCGAAAGAAAGTTGAATGCTCGTTTGGGCCCACCCTCTAAACTGCATGCAGTTACCGAGAAGGTTGTAGCTGCCGCTGAAAACCAACGGCGCGCTGATGTTTCCGTTTGCAAACTGCACTTGTGTCTTCACGCCGCTGCTTTCCTGGGCGAGGGTAACGCTGTTGGTGCAGCCGCCCTGGAAAGCGGCGTTTGTAAAAAGTGGCTCAGTATTACCTGCGTTAGCGGGTGGGAAAATCTGTTGTGGGTCGTGCATGTTTAACCCGAGATTGAATGTTGGTGGACTGAGATCGCGAAACACCGAGACCAGCAACTCGTTCACGAAACCATCTCGCAGGGTCACAACCGCAGTCGTCGGTAAAGTTTCACCGGAAGGGGCCTGCACGGTTGTGCCTGGCAGCGTCTTCGCGCGAGGTACGCCAAGCAGAAAGATGGCCGCACCGCCGCCAACGACCAGGCCCACAAGAAAAGTGATCAGGTATTTCATTCAGTTCCTCACAACGAAGGTGACGCAGTCGCGGCCGGTGACGGACCAGTCGCTGGCGATGGACCAGTGGCGGGCGCCGTGTTCGCGTTGCTGAGCAGCGCCTTAATGATCGCAGCGGCAGTGTTCATGAGCGCGTTAACCTGCGCGCGAATCTGCTCGGGTGGAACTTTGTTCAGGCCCGCCGGCACCTGAAACAGCGAGTCGTCAACGGTAGTGCTGATATCGCGCATTTCGGCAACGATCTTCGCTCCCTTTACACCGCGCACATCGCCGCTCGCTTCCGTGTACAACTCAGATCTAAGTGGGAGGCCCGTCTCTTTATCCACGAAGACGAATGCTTCAGCACTCACCTGGCCCGCGGATGTCGACGTGTTGGCAGTGGTTGCGTATCGATACTTCTCCGCCAGGCGGCCATTGACCGTTTCCTCACCGACTCGCTGGACGCCTTTGAGTTTGTCGAGCTGAGCAACGATCTGTCCCGGCGTCATTAATTTCTGCAGTTGGAACCCAGTCGCTTCAGGAGTCAACTCGGCATATTGTTTGCGGCTGGGGACTACCACGACATGTTTGCCGCCTGTCTCCAGATAGATCAAATCCGACCCATCCGGGAGTTTGAATGCGACGCGACGCTCTGTGCCATTGCGCGCGACTTCAGCCGACAACGTAGGTATGCCAAGGGTTTTTTGTCCACCTTCAGTTTCAGCGCTTAAGACCAATGTCGCCCGATATTTCTCAGGCTCGCGCGCCGCAATTGTTGCAGCGGGCGCCGTTGCCAGGTTCGCATTCACGTTTGCCGGAGCAGTGTTTGTATTCGCAGAAATGTTGGTGTTCGTATTTGTCCCAGAGCTTTGGCACGCGCTGCCAAGAAGTAGCGATAGCGTGATTACGAATAGGCAGATCGATGTGGGCG
>JBGTCM010000164.1:0-3168 GCA_041748795.1 Pyrinomonadaceae bacterium | reverse complement strand
TTCCCTTCGGCCGTCAGTTCGGTTTCCGGGAATGGTTTGTATTTAGCGACCTCCGCGACCTCCTCGATTGTCCGCACAAAGGTCTCCACTTCGTAACCAAGCGTTTCTTTCAGATGCTTCGAGATCTTTCGTTCCAGGATGCCGTTCTTTGTCATCGAGTCAAAGATGACATTGCCGCTGGCAATAAACGTCTCGACATTTGAGAATCCCAGAATCTCAAACAGGCTGCGAAGGTGGTCCATCTTCACGGTGTGCCCGCCAACGTTGATGGCCCGCAGGAGTGATACATACTTTGGCATGGCAAGAAAATGACTAAGCGCGAACAAACAGAGACGCGGAAGTTGCCCGACGTTATCAGAGCTTAGTTGATTGCATAAACGGGATCAGTTCGTTGGAGTAATAAGGTTTGATCGCCGCCAGTATTCGTTTGAAAAACTCATCTTTGCTCCGGTCCTCATGCCACCGCCAAACGACAACCAGATCATGCTCGGGAGCAATCAAAATTGTATTCGAGCCGTAGCCGAGCGCGGCATAGCTCGTGACCGGCAGACTTGGCCATTGTTTGTGTGCAGTGTTGAGCCACCATAGATAGCCATAGTCCTGTGCGATACCAGTCGGAGTCGTTGCCTCGCGGACCCACTTCTCTGAAATGATCTGTTTGTTTTTCCATTTACCCAAGCGCAGGAACAGATATCCAAAGCGTGCCTGATCGCGAGTGCTGATCCATAGGCCGCCGCCCCAACGTGTGCCGCCGCCGATCGATTTCATAGGCCGGCCCTTAATCGTGGCAGTTGAATTATCATAGCCGTGATATTGCCAGGTGTCTGAGGCGCCAATTGGATCCATAATCTTTTCTTTCATCACGAGCGGAAGCGGTTTGTTCCACACCTCAAGCAGCGAAAGTGAAAAGCGATTGA
Source organism: Pyrinomonadaceae bacterium (assembly GCA_041748795.1). Classification (GTDB taxonomy): domain Bacteria; phylum Acidobacteriota; class Blastocatellia; order Pyrinomonadales; family Pyrinomonadaceae; genus PSRF01. The sequence goes on along the minus strand of JBGTCM010000164.1, from coordinate 2,251 downwards.
TGCGAACGTCGTTGTATTCCCAATACTCGCCGGGCTCTTTAATCGCCCGCGGTCGGCGCTGACCCCTGCCAAATTCTTCGACGCCGCTGAAGTCGCTCTTCTTGCCCCACATCGAGCCTTCCCATTCGCTCGTTTGTTGCAGGTGGTGTTCCCACGTGACTTTGGAATTGTGAGGTGAGTTGTAGCCGTCATCCGTCACATAATTCTTAACTGGATCGCGCACACTTTTTATTGAGCCGCGATCGACGGCCAGTCCGGCGATTGTGGAGAGAAAACTCTTTGCCACGCTGTATGTCGGATCCACGCGCTTTGTGTCGCCCCACTCTGCGACGATGAAACCATTGCGTATGATCATGCCGTTGGTTTCGCCACGCTCCTTCGGCAGTGGTCCAAGTACACGGCCAAACGTTTGCACCTGGGTTGAGAAGTCTGGAGGAATCCTGGTGGGCTGCGTCTTTGCGTAGGCAACTGCCTGATCGAGCAGCGCGCTGTCCATGCCGACATCTTCAGGCCGTTTTTGCTGCCAGGCATTACCAGCTGGCGGATAGTAAACAGCTGAGCGGCGGTTTGACTGTGGTTCGCTGGTGAAAGCACCGAACGCGCCGGCACAGAGGGCGATTAGAAGTATCAGGGTCCTCAGTCGCATGTTCAACTTCATGTGCTCCTGTTTTGTTCAATAGAAAATCAACAGTGGCATAGGTGCAGTGGCCCTTGCTCCGTTAGGAGCGCAATGTTTATAGACAAGAGCCCACAACTTTTTCTGGCTCCGGTAGGAGCCCAACGTTGATTCCACAAACGGTATTGCGCATCTACGGATCTCCGGAACCTTCGTTTGCAAGTTCTAGCTATAAACCTCGAGTCCATACAAACGAAGGCGCTGGGCGTATGGTGATCTCGCCGAACGCAAACGCATTCGTTCCAACCACCGATCCTCATGTAATGCGATGCTGCCAATAACTGGGAAGTCTGCTGTAATGCATGACAGCATAGATAGAAACTCGATCTAGTTCTGACTCCCAGCGATAATAAACTGAATAAGGAAATCGCCTGAGCAGGTACGTCGAACCTCAGGCTCTTCTATTACGGGCCAAGTGGTGGGAGATGCGAGAAGAGTGTTGATAGCGGCTTCAATTTCCGCGACGAAGGCTGCGGCTACCAAAGGTGATGCGTGATCGAGATAGTAACGCGTGGCAGCAAAATAATCGTCCGCCGCCTCTGAATGGAAGCCATAGCTCGACATGCTAGATCGATGGAGTCTGTTCTACCAGCAAACGTCGTACTCTGGCCAAAACCTCATCCCCCGGAACGAGTTTTACTTCTCCGGAATCTACCTGAGCAATGCGTCGCCGCACTTCTGCAAGCTGCGCAGTGGTGATCTCAGGTGGAATATCCTCCACCAAACTCGCAACGAGCCGATCCGTCAGGTCGGCACGCTCGTCATGCGGCAGCGCCACCGCTTCACGAAAGATTTCCTCAGATGTTGCCATGGTCAAAGGCTACAACGTGATCGGTTTGGTGACAAGCATCAGGTGTCCCGACCGGACGTTTGTACAGCCGTTTCAATCAGGCGATGGACCGTTGCATCAGTATGTCCGTCTGCGGATCTTCGCCCAAATGAAACACATGCGTGCCTACCTCATGGAAGTTCCATTTGCGATAAAACGCCTGGGCCCGCGAGTTATGTTCCCAGACGCCGAGCCATAACGTTTCATATCCTTGCCGCTTCGCTTCACCGATACCAGCCTGCATCAAAGCCGCGCCAACCCCTCTCCCCAGACTTTCTCGCGAAACATACAAACGCACCAACTCGACTGGCTTGTCACCCGTGATGCCGTTTTCCACTTCGCCCCAACGCAGCATCGCGTAGCCTACAGCTACTCCGTCAGTCTCGGCGATCAAGAACACACTGTGGGGATCGGCCAACTCCTCCGTTTGTTTTTCGAGACTAAATGACGAGGCGAGATAAGCGGTCATGTCCTCGTGAGTGTTTTCGGCGGCAAACGCTTCGGAAAACGTGCGTGCGCCAAGCTCCGCTAATAAATCAGCGTCATCAGCATTGCCGCGACGGATTTTGAAGCTGAGCGGTGAACTCAGAGTGTTGGAGGAGTTGCGCACAGCGGCGAGGGTAAACGACAGTTGACAGGATTGACAAGAATTATAGACCACACAGGTCAATAGCTCAGGTTGTGCTTTCGACCTACGCGAGCTAAAGCTTGAACTCTCAACTACAGACCTCAGGTGAGAGGCCGGT
>JBGTCM010000163.1:0-2303 GCA_041748795.1 Pyrinomonadaceae bacterium | reverse complement strand
ATCACTGTCGCCACGCCAAAGATGACGCCCAACAGAGTCAAAAACGAACGCAGCTTATGTGACAGGATGGCTGCGATAGCGAGTTTTAGGGCCTCAAGAAACGGCATATAGGGGCTTACCGTGATCGATTTTGTTCTTAGTATTTACGAAGAAGAAGAACTGAGGTTTCAAAACGCGGCATAAAGTGCGATCGGATTCAGCCGGAGGGCGTAACGCAAACTGTTAGTTTGCGGACCTTTCGCTACCAGGCCCCTGACACTAATGGAACATCTTCCGCAAGGTCCGCAAACTAACAGTTTGCGTTACATGCGCCTTGACATGGCACGCCGCCATGAGGGGTTAACGCTTCTTCGGACGTTTTGCGGCAGGACGTGAAGCCGGCGCGGATTCCAATCCATCCTTAACCTTCTTCGGCAGCTTATCGCGTACCAGCTGGTAGGCAGTCTTCAATAACTCTTTCAGCTCGCGTTCAGGCAAAGCATCGAATCGCTCGAATCCAACCCAATGATAACGGGCAACGTAGGGCGCTGGGATGATGCCATCCTGTTCTACCAGCTCCGCAAACTTCTCGGGCGTACATTTAAAAGACATCAACACGCCGTGGCTGGGTTCCAGAGCAACGACTGCAAACATCTTCTCGCCGATGCGGAATAGCAGATCGTTTTCCCAGGCGACTTTTTCGTCCACGTGGGGTAACGAAAGACAAAAGCTGCGAATCGATTCGAGGTCCATAAGAGGTGAATGGTAAATCGTAAATGGTAGATGCAGGGGGTGCTTGTTCTTTGTTCTTAGTTCTTAGTTCTTAGTTCTTTGTGCTTTGTGGTTAGCCTCGGCTCATTGAGGTTCCTCAGGCGAAGAACAAAGTTCAAAGAACAAAGCACAAAGAGCGATGCCTCTTAACCTGGCACGATTCTCCCCGAGTTTTGGTCCCATCGCCAAGTCGGTTTCTCAGCGGTCAAATGCACGCCACCCAGCCACAGATCAATTCCGTTGAGTTCAACGAAATCGGCGTCACCCTGCAACACTCGTTCGCCCACATCCGTGATCTCAAATGCGGCCTGAGAGTTAACCTCATTATCGAGTTTCGCTTCTTTGCTTCCATTCTTTCGCCCCAGCAGCGGCTGCCGCGCGTCTGTCATGCGCCTTAACGTCAGCCAGAATTGCGCATCGCCCAAACCGTAGACGGGCTCTGCCGCTCCGAAGCTCTGAAACAGATCTCCGAAAGTCTGTGATCCGCTCTGAGTTGCATCGAGAGCACATGTCTCAACCGCTCCGAGACCGTTGGTAGTAGAAGGAAACCTGCGAAGGTGCGCAGTGAGCGCCGCTTGGAGAAACGGCAAACACCGGGTTTCGCTCTCCAGTATCTTCTCGATGTCGTGTGGGTTGGACGACGAATATGCCTCCCAGGCCGCAGCTCCTACTTTAAACTGTTCGGCTGTTACCGGCTGACGATTAGGAAACAATGACGCCAATTCGTTTGGATTCAACTCCCCCAGGCCGCGAAACTTTGGTTTTCCGGGAAACTCGCCTACGCAAATTAAACTGAGTTTTGTTTGGCCCAGTTGCTGTTTTCCAAACCAGTTGAGCAGGTAGACCAAATGGACCTGGCAGAAGAGATCGTGCTCAAACCAGAGTACGATCTCCTCATGTTCCGGAAACGTCGCCAACTTCGCTTCCTGGTCCATCAACCCGCGTTCGCACTCCTCTGATTTCATGCCGTAGCTTTCGGCAAGATGCTGCGCGCGAATTCTGCGCCAGTCGGACGGCGACAAGTCCGAAGGAGCCGGCCCCGCGACTAGAGCTTCGCGAAAGGCAAAGTGCTCACCCGGAATTGATGATAGCCTTGCCGTATCTGCGGAAGAGTCGCCGTTGTGTATGTGCAGCATTTGAGGCTTCGCGCGCTTTCCTATCGCGCGTAAAACACTATCCACGAAGCTACACGAAAATTCACTAAGAAGACTTAGTGTTGCTTAGTGTGATTAGTGGACCGTTTTCTTCTTTTATATTGAAGCCTCCGTTAAAGAATGCATTGCGGGCCCAGCCGTTTCTTTGCAACGCACTACTTTTTCATCAAATCGAGAACCGCGGAGGTCATTGCCTTAATTCCGGTACGCAGCGTTGGCTCTGGTACGGGCGCGAACAGCGGCGAATGCAACGACGGAAGCGGCGCGCCCGTTTCCTTGTTGGCTTTCACTTTTGCCGGATCCACTGCCCCCAGCCAAAACAGCGCCGCAGGAATCTTCTGATCCAGGCTGAGATAGCCGAAGTCCTCGCCGACCATCGCTGGAGGAGTCCTCTCCACA
>JBGTCM010000162.1:0-5354 GCA_041748795.1 Pyrinomonadaceae bacterium | reverse complement strand
GCCCCCTCTCGCCCCAACTTTTTGTCAGTGTCAATCGCTACCGAGTTGAGCTTTTTTATTGTAGTCTGAAACGCGAACGGCCTTTGTAACGAAGATGACCTGATCTGATCACACCTCTGGCTGGTAATTATGAACGCGGGGCAAATGGGAAAGTTGCAAAATTCTACCGGCGTTGTCGAAAGCTCGAATCCATCGACCACAGCCCTAACACAATCGCTGCGTGACAGTCCGTTCATGCGTGCTTGCCGCCGCGAACCCGTCCCCTACACTCCGATTTGGCTTATGCGCCAGGCAGGTCGTTACATGCGAGAGTATCGCGATGTACGACGCAAGGTGGGTTTTCTTGAGTTGTGCAAAACGCCTTCGCTCGCGGCTGAGGTGACTGTCACCGCGGCTGAACGTCTTGGCGTTGATGCCGCGATAATCTTCGCCGACATCCTGCTGATCCTCGAGCCGATGGGTCTTAACCTTGAATTCACCAAAGGCGATGGGCCAGTTATTCATAACCCGGTGCGCTCAAGTTCGTCGGTGGAAACCTTACGTGAAGTTGAGGACGTCGGGGCTTTGGATTTCGTCTTCGACGCGATTAAACAGACTAGGGCTGCACTACGAAACGATTTACCCCTAATTGGATTTTCAGGCGCTCCGTTCACGCTCGCCTCCTATATGGTCGAAGGCGGCGCTTCGAAAAACTACGTCCACACTAAGTCGATGATGTACAACGACGCGAGCGCCTGGCACCGGATGATGTCGTTGATTTCACGCGCCCTGGTTAAATACCTTAACGCGCAAATCGAAGCCGGCGCCCAGGCCGTTCAGTTGTTTGATTCATGGGTCGGTGCGCTGGGAGCAGATGACTACAAGGAATTCGTCCTGCCACATACACGAAGCGTGATTCAGCGGATCAACTCTGGGACACCCGTCATACACTTCGGCACGGGAACAGCAGCGCTATTGGAGTTAATGCGCGATGCAGGCGGTGATGTTATTGGGCTCGATTGGCGAATGCCGCTCGATGAAGGCTGGCCACGCGTGGGACATGACGTCGGAGTAATGGGGAACCTTGACCCAGTAGCGCTGTTTGCCAATCAGCCGGAACTCCTCAAGCGCGCCGGCAGCGTTCTTGAGGCTGCTGGAGGGAGGCCGGGTCACATCTTCAACCTGGGACACGGGATTCTGCCTGAAACGCCAGTTGACAACGTCAAGGCGCTCGTGAATTTTGTCCATGAACGCAGCGCAAAACAAGACACCTAAACTTTCCGTCTCACCTCACGCTGGTATAGGCATTGCAGCTTCCAATCTCGAACTCTTTCGGAGTACTAAAAAGATACAAACGGGGCAGTAGCACGACCCTAATCGAGGGCGCTTTTGTCATAAACGGACGCTCTTCCTAAGGGTCGAGGTACGGCTCTATTAATTCGAACGAAAAGGAGATATTGAGATATGGGATTGTTTGACAAGATGTTCGGCCGCGGCGCCTCCGAGTCCGGAGATCAGCAAGGCGCGCAACAACGTTTCAACGAACTGAAACAGAAGTATCAATCGGCTCTCAACATGGCTGACCAGCAACAAATTCAGTTTCACAACCTTCACGTGCAGGACAACAAACTCTTCATTAAGGCTACTGCGCCATCCGAAGATGCAAAGAACAAATTTTGGGATCAACTGAAGTTGGTTAATCCCAATAACGATGATGTGACAGCAGAAATTGGCGTTGATGAACGCCGCACCATGGCTGCAGCCGCAGGGGGAGCACAGGGAACAGGCGGCCAAAGTTATGACGTAAAATCAGGCGATACACTGTCCAAAATCAGCAAGCAGTTTTATGGGGATTCGAATGAGTACATGCGCATCTTTTATGCGAATCGCGACAAGCTCAGCGATCCAGACAAGATTCAAGTCGGTCAGCAACTGGTAATTCCTGCAGACGACGACGCATAAATCCGAAACCTACCGGCGGTCAAGTAAAGAGGCATCAACTCGATGCCTCTTTTTGTTTGAGCCAACGGCACAACGCAGGCGACGTTGAGCTTGTGTTACGATCTGCACCTTGAGTCTGCCCGACAGTTTTTAGTAAAAACGACAGAACGGTAAAAGCAATCATGCCCGACATGCTTGTCAACCTGCTGAATCTCCATTCGCTCGATCCGTTGTTGAACGAGCTGGGGAATTCTGCGATCCAAGTGCGGCGTGCGCAGCCGTTTGAAATCACTCCGGTGATGGATTTTGTTGAGCAGGACTTTTCTGTAGCCTGGGCGGATGAAATCTCAGTGGGTTTTGCAAATAAGCCGGTATCCATTTACATCGCAACTTGCGAAAGCGAAGTTGTGGGCTTCGCCGCATACGAGTGCACACGCAGAAACTTCTTTGGACCAATGGGCGTGAGAGAAGACCTGCGAGGACGTGGCGTAGGCAAGACACTTCTCCTAGCTTGTCTCTGGGGACTCCGGGAGATGGGTTACGTTTATGGAATCGTCGGTGGAGTTGGGCCCGAGGAGTTCTACCAAAAAACAGTCGGTGCAATCCTAATTGCAGATAGCACGCCGGGTATTTACTCTGATCCTCTCAAGTGAATCGCGTTAAATCGTAACGCAAACTGTTAGTTTGCGGATCGTTAGTTACATACCTCGAGCTCTCAGGCGCATCGTCCGCTATCTAACAGATTGCGTTACACTTCAAAAAATGAACCGAGCAGATAATCTTCCGAGTGCACCTAACCCGGCACGGGCGCCGGGGCCGAAGGGCCGGCCAATTCTCGGTGTCATGAGTGAGTTCAATCGCGACTCGCTTAGCTTCATCACGCGCGCGCGCGATTACGGCGATGTCGTTCGCATGCGCTTCTTCTATGTGACTGCCTTTTTTCTTTATAACCCAAACGACATCGAGTATGTCCTCTCCACGAATGCAAAGAACTTCATCAAGTCGATGTCCCTGCGTTCAAACTTTTTCCAGCGTCTGCTGGGCAATGGACTGTTGACCAGCGAAGGCGATTTTTGGCGGCGGCAGCGGCGCCTGGCTCAACCGGCGTTTCACCGCCAGCGGATCGGCGCCTATGGCGAGGTGATGGTTGAATATACAACTCGTCTGATGTCTTCGTGGCGCGAAGGCGAGGTTCGCGACATCCACCGAGAGATGATGCGACTTACTTTGGAGATTGTAGTTAAAACACTATTCAACGCGGATGTGTCCGGTGATGCCGATAGGGTCGCTCGAGTATTAGAGAAGATCGTTCAGCCGTTTGCATCACAAGCCACACTTAAGTGGATTCTCGATAACCGTCTGCCGACCCCTACGCATCGTCGCTTTAATCAGGCAGCCAGGGAAATTGACGAGATTGTTTATCGCATCATCAGTGAACGGCGTTTGAGCGGTTCAGACGAAGGCGATCTGCTTTCGATGCTGTTGGCCGCACACGATGAAGACGGCAGCCAGATGACCGACCGTCAACTTCGTGATGAGGTAATGACGATATTTCTTGCGGGACATGAAACCACAGCGCTAACGCTGTCCTGGGCTTGGTACCTGCTGGCTAAGCATCCCGAAACGGAACGCAGGTTTCACCAGGAACTCGATGCTGTGCTGAACGGCAGACTTCCAAGCGTTGCCGATCTTCCGCTTTTGAAATACACGGAGATGATTGCCAGGGAGTCGATGAGACTCTATCCACCAGCTTACGGGTTAGGACGGCAGCCTCTCGAGGATTGTCAGATCGGCGGGTATTTGGTGCCGCGTAAGTCGCAGGTCTTCATGTTTCCATGGGCGCTGCACCGCGATCCACGGTTCTTCGAAGAGCCGCAAAGCTTCCGTCCGGATCGCTGGACGGAGGAGTTCACCAACAGTCTGCCCAAGTATGCCTACTTCCCTTTCGGCGGCGGACCACGCGCGTGTATTGGAAACTATTTCGCGATGATGGAGGTGGTCCTTGTGCTGGCTACGATGGGCCAACGATTTCGATTCTCGCTTGAAGGCAAACACGAAGTTGATCTCCTACCCGCGATGTCGTTAAGACCCAAAGGTGATATCAACGTGACGATACATTCGCGGTAATCGTCCTACGCATTACCTTCCTGAAATTACGTGGATCTTTTCGGTCTTTCAGCAGCCTGCTAGTCTAACGCCGTGGCGATGCGAGCCCAGTCTGCCAGCTCCAGAGTCTCGGCGCGCCTCTGCAGATCAACCTCGGCCTGACATAGCACAATACTCGCGCCACCGTGACTCTTCACCTTCTCCTGCAACGGCGATGGCGCGCTGCGTAAGTTATTGAGAATTGTCTTACGCCTTTGCGCGAAGCCGGCGCTGACAATCTGCCACAAGAGCTTCTCATCCTTTATCGGCGCAGCAATTGTGGGCCTTGGTGTCAGCCGGATAACACTGCTCCATATCTTCGGCGCAGGACGAAATGAACCCGGGCCAACATCGAATAGTTTTTCTGTCTCGCAGTAGGCTTCGACCAGAACGGACAGAAACCCTCTCTCCTTCGAACCTGGCGCAGCGGTGATGCGGTCCACGACCTCTTTCTGCAACATCAAAACCATTTCGGTCAGACATTGGCGTTGCTCGATCAATCTTTGGAGAATCGCTGTGGCGATGTTGTAGGGCAGATTGGCGACGACACGCGCCCGCGTGGCCGGTCGAATCACATCGCAGAAGTCCGCAACCAGCGCGTCGCTCTGAACCAGCTTGAAGTTATCTTTCGCGTTGAATTTGTCTTCGAGGAAAGGAATGAGGTTTCGATCAAACTCTACAGCCACCAGATGAACCGCGGTTTCCAGGAGAGGTGCCGTGAGCGCGCCTTGTCCCGGACCAATTTCAATAATCGTCTCGTCGGGGCGCGGGTCTAACGCATTTACTATGCGCTCAATTACTCTCTTGTCGACGAGAAAATTTTGTCCTAGTCGTTTGGAAGGATGATGTGGGCCGGATGAAGAATGAAGCGCCGACGCCTCGGAGTCTTTTTTCATCCTTCATCCCTCATCTTTCAACCTTCCGCTTGATTCTTACTCCTGCGCTTGGGATAACCCGTCACCTCGAAGTCTCGCCCGCGCGGAGCGACTTCAATGTCCTCAAGGTCGAAAGCATCGGCCAAAGCCTCGGCGCCCTGGCCACCAACTGCGCTTGGAGCATCGCAGCCGCCAATAATCATAGGCGCAAGGAAGAAGGAAACTTTGTCTACGAGCCCAGCGTCAAGCAGCCGACCTGCTATATTCGCTCCCCCTTCAACCAAAACACTTTGAAGCTCTCGCTCACCGAGTTGTTTCAAAGCCGCCCATACATCACGGCCCGTGTCGTCAACCACTTCCACACCGGCCGATGCCAGCTGCTCAAGGCGTGCCTTCGGAACTGAGCTGCCCGCA
>JBGTCM010000161.1:0-7896 GCA_041748795.1 Pyrinomonadaceae bacterium | reverse complement strand
CTGTTCGCGCAGAATGCGAATTTCGTCTTCAAGGTCGCGTCGCAGACGATCTTCTTCTTCCTGCTCAATCGCCAGGGAGCGAGCGTCCTTTTCCTGACCCTTGCGGGTGAAGACCTGAACGTCGACAACTGTGCCGTCGATGCCCGGCGGTGAGACGAGGGATGCATCTTTCACGTCGCCGGCTTTTTCACCGAAGATCGCGCGCAGCAGCTTCTCTTCAGCCGTGAGTTGCGTTTCACCTTTCGGTGTAACTTTGCCCACCAGAATCGAGCCGGGCTTCACCTGGGCGCCGATTCGAATAATGCCGCTCTCGTCCAGGTCGCGAAGCATGTTTTCGCCGACGTTGGGAATGTCACGCGTAATTTCTTCCGGTCCCAGCTTCGTGTCGCGAGCTTCAATCTCGAGCTCTTCAATGTGAATTGAAGTGTAGTAATCCTCTTTCACCAGCCGCTCGGAAACGAGTATCGCGTCTTCGAAGTTGTACCCGCGCCATGGCATGAAGGCGACGAGAATGTTTCTGCCAAGGGCAAGTTCACCGCGGTCCGTGCAAGGTCCATCGGCGATCACCTGACCTTTTTCAACGCGTTCGCCCACGTGCACGATGGGACGTTGATTGATGCAGGTATTCTGATTAGAACGTTTGAACTTGATCAGCGTGTAAATGTCGGCAGTCACTTCGCGCGAGATGGTGCCGTCAACGTTGTGATCCGCCTTAATGATCAAACGCTCGGAGTCAACGTAGTCGACCACGCCGTCGCGCTTACCCACTACTACCGCGCCCGAATCGCGCGCCGTAGTCTTTTCCATTCCGGTTCCGATATACGGCGCTTCGGCGCGCAGCAACGGAACCGACTGGCGTTGCATGTTCGAACCCATCAACGCGCGGTTGGCGTCATCGTTTTCGAGGAATGGAATCAACGAGGCCGCCACCGAAACGAGCTGCTTCGGCGACACGTCAACGTATTCGATATCTTTTCGCAGAGCCAGAATGAACTCGCCGGCTTTACGTGCTGCGTTGCGCTCGTTAACGATGTAGCCCGTTTCATCCAGCCCAATGTTGGCCTGACCGACTACGTGTTTGTCTTCTTCCCAGGCCGTCAGATAAAACGGCCACGGCTCATACTCAGCCTTGCGGCCATCGGCGGCCACCTTCTTGTTGGCCTTCTCGAGGTCTTCGAGCGGCATATGCTCACCATGCTTCAGCTTGGTGTCGCCGCCATTCAAAACGCGCACGTATTCGATCACGCGGCCATCCGTAACTTTGCGGTATGGCGCCTCGATGAAACCAAACTCATTGATGCGCGCAAAGCACGACAGACTGGAGATCAAACCGATGTTTGGACCTTCAGGCGTCTCGATAGGACAGATGCGGCCATAGTGAGTTGGGTGAACGTCGCGGACTTCGAATCCAGCGCGTTCGCGCGACAAACCACCCGGTCCCAGCGCCGACAAGCGGCGTTTGTGTGTGATCTCCGACAGCGGGTTCGTCTGGTCCATGAACTGAGAAAGCTGGCTTGAACCAAAGAACTCGCGGACGGCGGCAGTCACGGGTTTGGCATTGATCAGGTCCCGCGGCATCGTCGTCTGCATTTCCTGGTGGATCGACATCTTCTCTTTGATTGCGCGTTCCATGCGCTCGAGGCCGATGCGAAACTGGTTCTCCAAAAGTTCGCCCACGGCGCGCACACGTCGATTACCCAGGTGGTCGATATCGTCCGCCTGATACTCCGACGGATTCTTGCGCATCTTCAGGACATAAGAGACGACTTCGTAAAAGTCTTTCGCTGAAAGCAACGGATCGTTAATACGATCACGCTCGGGCTTGCCCATTTTGATGTTGAACTTCAGCCGGCCCACGCGCGAGAAATCAAACTTGCGCGGGTCAAAAAACATCGCTTCCAAAAGTTTGTAGGCGGTCTGGACCGTCGGCGGATCGCCAGGACGCATCTTCCGGTAAATCTCCAGAAGCGCATCAACCGGCTTGGTGATGACATCTTTCTTCAGCGTCTGCGCGAGGATTGGTCCAATGTCGTCGCGCTCAGGGAAAAAGACCATGAAGCTGTCGATACCACCTTCAACGATCTCCTGCAGCTTGGCGGGATTAATCTCATTATTCGCTTCGAGAATTACTTCGCCACTCTCTTTATTGACGATATCGGAAACAGCGTAAGCGCCGTCGAGCTGCGCGGAGTCGATCTCCACTTCTCCGATATTTGCTTTTCGCAGTCCTTCCAGCGCGGAGTGGGTTACCTTTTTACCGGAACGAACAATGGGTTCGGGGCCACGTCCTTTAATATCAAAGTCTACCTTCATCCCCACCAGATTGGTCGTGCCTTGTTCGGGCACCTGGGCCATCAGCCGTCCATCATCGACACGGATTTCGTCGGTGACGTAAAGGGCCCGCAGGATATCCTCGTCGCCAAATGAGGCGTTTTTTACTCTCTCCTCCAGCGCTGAGTCACTCTTGACCAGCTTTCCGTCTACCTCTTTGCCGAACCACAGCCCAAGCGCGCGCAGGAAAATCGTCGAGAGAAACTTACGCTTGCCGACGCGGACGTAGAGCAGGTTCTTCTGATCGTATTCAAATTCAACCCAGGAACCGCGATAGGGAATGATTTTCGCAATGTAGATAGCGCCGCGTTTGAAGAAGACGCCGGGCGAACGGTGAAGCTGAGAGACGATTACGCGTTCTGTGCCGTTGATGATGAAAGTACCGTTGTCCGTCATCAAAGGGATTTCACCAAAGAAGACTTCCTCCTCTTTGATGTCGCGGATCGACAGAGTTTCGGTTTCAGGATCTTTGTCGTAAACGGTCAGGCGAATCTTCACCTTGAGAGGCACGCTGTAGCTCATGCCGCGTTCCTGGCATTCCTGCTGGTCGTGCTTATGCTTCAGGCCTACCGGCTCGCCGCAGTTTTCGCACAGTTGGGGACGGACGGAATTGAACGTGCCACACTTGTGGCAGAGCGTCTCACCGGCGGCCAACGGGTTTACCTTAATCGTCGAGCCGCAATGTTTGCAGTTTGCTCTAAGATAGTTCAGTCCTTCGAGTCGGCCGCACTTACATTGCCAGTTTCCGATCTGATACTCGACGAAGTCGAGCGTTGCGGTGCCGCGAAAGTCGGAGATGGGAAACACCGACTCAAACACGGCCTGCAGGCCTGTGTTCTCGCGCTCCTCCGGCAGAAAGTCCATCTGCAGAAAACGATTGTACGACTCGCGTTGAATCTCAATCAGGTTAGGAATGCGCACCGCAGTGGAGATTTTCGAAAAATCCACACGCTCAGGCGCCTGGCTCATTCGTTTTCCTAATCCTGTATTTACTTGTTGCAGCAGGTTTGCAGACATGAGAGGTCCTCGTTCGATTGCTGAATGCGGATTTCAGATTGCAGATTTCGTGTGGCACCGTTAGGCGGCCATTCCGAAATCTGAAATCCGCATTCCAAAAATGCGTAGACGCAGTCAGAGCGCAGAACGCCCCGACCGCTTATTCACCAAAAGCGGCTGTTTCGTCGTCAAATTTGTTCAGAGTAATGCCAGCGCCTCAATACTCTCTTAACTTACCGACCCAAACCACGAGTGTCAAGCCAACGAAAAGGTGACGGGTGTCAGGTGCCGGATGCCGGTTAACGTATGACCGACACCTGACACCCGGGACCCGATACCCTTATTTCACTTCGACAGTTGCGCCTGCGTCGGTCAGCTTCTGTTTGATCGTCTCAGCCTCTTCCTTAGACACGCCTTCCTTGACGGCCTTCGGTGCTGCTTCGACAAGATCCTTGGCTTCCTTCAGACCCAGCGCCGTGACTTCGCGTACAACCTTGATCACGTTGATCTTGTTGCCGCCAACGGCCTGGAGGACCACGTCAAACTCGGTCTTCTCTTCGGCCGGCGCTGCCGCCTCGCCACCGCCGCCCGCTGCAGGAGCCGCCACAGCTGCAGCCGCAGCTGAAACGCCAAAGGTCTCTTCCAACTCTTTTACGAGCTGGGAAGCTTCCAGGAGCGTCATGCTTTTCAAAAACTCAATTACATCTTCACGTGTTGCTGCCATGATTACTTTCTATCCTCCTCAACTAGGGTTCCTAGTGCTACGGTTGTTGTTATGCAGCAGGAGAACCCACGGAACGTTCCCACGAATTGTTTGCATCGCAATTCACTGAAACGTCGGAGCCGTAAGACGACCTGACTATCGCCAAGCTCGTTGTCCGCGTCCGGCCCTGTGCCTCTATTGCGAAATGCGGATTTGGATTGCGGATTTCTCCACGTTCCGGAATTCGCACTCCAAATTCCTATCACTTCCATTGCGAATCGTCAGGCGGCTGCTCCGCCCTTTTGATCACCAATCTGCCTAACCACGATGGCCAGGTTGCGTGGCACCGCTGAAATGACGGTCACCAACCTCTGCGCCTGAGCGTTAATCAAGAACAGAACCTTCGAGATCAATTCTTCCTTCGAAGGCAGGCTGGCAATTGCTTCCACATCGCGGAGTTCCACGACCTTGCCTTCGACAATACCGACCTTGAACTTGAAAATATCTGGATTCGCCTTCGAAAACTTTGCGATGGCCTTTGAAAGGTTCACCGGATCCTGGCCGCTCAGCGCCACAGCCGTTACACCTTTGAACTGATCCGTCGCCTGTTCAAGCGGAGTTCCTTCAGCAGCCTTGCGCGCCAGCGTGTTCTTCACCACTGAGTAACTGACACCCGCTTCACGCAACTGATTGCGCAACTCCTGGTCCTTGGGAACAGTCATCCCTTTGAACCCGACCACCATCGCCGCTTTCGCGTTTTTGAATTGCTCTGTGAGAGCTTCCAGGTCTTTTTGCTTCTGTGCTTTCGTTTTCATCTGAGTAGCTCCTCACTTCTATTTCACGTAGGCCGCTTCGTCCAGTAGAACCCCGGGACTCATGGTCGCCGCCAAATTCACTTTTTTCACGTACTTGCCTTTGGCGGTCGATGGCTTGGCTTTTACTACAGCCTCGAGCAGGGCTTTGGCGTTGTCGCGCAGCTTGTCGGACTCAAAGGAGACTTTGCCGACGGGCACATGGACCACTCCGGTCTTGTCAACGCGATACTCGACCTTGCCGGCCTTGGTTTCTTTCACCGCTGTCTTTACGTCAAAAGTGACCGTACCGGTTTTCGGATTAGGCATAAGGCCGCGCGGGCCCAGAACTTTTCCCAGGGCGCCAACGAGTCGCATCATGTCGGGCGTGGAGATGACGGCGTCGAAATCGAGCCAGCCTTCTTTGATCTTATTGACCATGTCTTCGCCGCCGACAAAATCCGCTCCAGCCTCTTCGGCCTCTTTAATCTTGTCGCCCTGAGCGATGACCAGCACCGTCTTCGACTTGCCTAAGCCGTGAGGGAGCACAATCGTTCCGCGCACGAGTTGATCGGCTTTTCTGGGATCAACTCCCAGCCACATGGTCAATTCAACTGTTTCATCAAACTTTGCGAAAGCAATCTCTTTGACTTTCGAGACAGCTTCGTCGAGGTTGTACTTGCGGCCGGGCTCAATCTTTTCCGCCGCGGCGTTGTACTTCTTTCCGTGCTTTTTCATTACCTATCTCCGAGGTGCATGCGAGATTTCAGATTGCGGACTGCGGACTGCTGAACAGCGTTCGCTTGCCTGCTTTCTTCTTGTCTCTCCCTCTCTAGTGTGAATCGGATGGGGGAACTAATCCGCATTCCGAATTCAGCAATCACTCAATCGTCAGGCCCATCTGACGCGCGGTTCCGCTAATTGTTTTTATCGCCGCTTCAAGATCGGTGGTGTTCAGGTCCTGCAATTTGGTTTTCGCAATCTCTTCGACCTTCGCTTTGGATATCGTCCCCACCTTTTCACGATTCGGTTTACCCGAACCCTTGGAAATTCCGGCCGCCTTCTTCAAAAGGTCTGCCGCCGGCGGGGTCTTCGTTTCGAAAGTGAAGGAACGATCGGCGTAGACCGTGATCACTACCGGAATTTTCAAATCCGGATCCATCTGCGCAGTCTTGGCGTTAAACGCCTTGCAGAATTCCATGATGTTCACGCCATGCTGGCCCAATGCCGGACCAATTGGCGGCGCCGGGTTCGCCTTACCGGCGGGAACCTGGAGCTTGATGTAACCTGTTATTTTCTTTGCCATAACTCGTAAATGGTAAATGGTGAATGGTCAATGGTAGCAGGACGGGTTCGTCTATTTACCATTCACTATTTACCATTCACCGCCTTTCATTCTTCTTCCGCGAAGGTCACCTTTTCCACGTCCAGGAAGTTCAGCTCGACAGGAGTGGATCTACCGAAGATCGTGACCGTCACTTTCAGCGTCGACTTGTCTTCGTTAACTTCCTCTACTTTGCCGGTAAAACTCTGGAACGGTCCCGACTTGATGCGCACCGTCTCCCCCGCCGAATAGGAAAATTTCGGCTTCGGTTTTTCCGCTGCCTCAGCCTGCTGATTAACTATCTGGTCCACTTCCTGTGGAGTTAGCGGCGTCGGGTTATGTCCGCCAACAAACCCCGTGACCTTCGGCGTCGACTTGATCAGATGAAACACATGATCGGGAATGTGCCCGCGTTCATCGCATTCAATCTGCACCAGCACGTATCCAGGGTAAAACATCCTGGACGACTCGATTCGCTTGTTGCCCCGCATCTCCACCACAGTTTCGGTCGGCACCAGCACTTTAGTGATCTCGCCCTGCAGATCCATGTCGCGGATGCGCGCTTCCAGACTGTCGCGCACCTTCTTCTCGTGCCCGGAGTATGTGTGAAGAATGAACCAATGCTGCATTAATAATGCTTCCTTACCAATCAGGCTCCGGTCAGCCAGGTCAGAAGTTGATTGAGTTGAGTTAACAAAAACACCCATATGCGATCGACCAAAAAGAGGTAAATAGCGAAGAAGATGACCGCCACGAGGGTGATAAGCGTCGTGTTTTTGACCTCAGTAGCGCTGGGCCATGAGACACGCTTCATCTCGGCTCGTACGTCGCGCAAAAACTGCGATAGCCGGCCAATCGGGCCTTCTCTACGACCACTGAGTCCGCGCTCGCGCCGTGCTCCCCGACCTTCAGCGCCTTCGCCAAATCTCGCGGCGCGCGGTGCGGGTGTACCTGGCTGTTCTATGTCATCCATGATGTTGCCGACTTCTTTTATACCAACTCAAATACCTGGCTGGCAGGGGTACCAGGATTCGAACCCGGACTTTCGGTTTTGGAGACCGACGTGCTAACCGTTGACACTATACCCCTCCAGACATTGCCAATTGCCAATTTGCGATTGCCGATTGACCCGTTCGCAAGACGCCAATCGGAAATCGGCAATTGGCAATCGGCAATGTTACTTGGTTTCTTTATGATCAGTGTGTTTGCGGCAACGGCGACAGAACTTGCTAAACTCAAGCCGATCAGGCGTGGTCTTTTTATTCTTGGTCGTTACGTAGTTGCGGCTCTTGCATTGACTACACTGAAGAACAATATTATCGCGTGGCATCCTGCTATTTCCGATTTCCGATTGCCAATTTCCAATTAATTACGAGTAACTGTTGAATTCCTGCGCCTTCCAATCGGCAATCGAATTGGAAATCGGCAATCCGTTACTCCACAACTTCCGACACCGTGCCCGCTCCTACCGTGCGGCCGCCTTCGCGAATCGCGAACCGCAGCCCCTTCTCCATGGCTATCGGCGCTATCAACTCGATCTCCATCGCCACGTTGTCCCCAGGCATCACCATCTCCACTCCCGTCGGCAAATGCGCCACTCCCGTCACGTCCGTGGTCCGGAAGTAAAACTGTGGCCGATACCCGGTGAAGAACGGCGTGTGTCGCCCGCCTTCTTCCTTCGTCAGCACATACGCTTCAGCCTTGAACTTCGTGTGCGGTGTGATGCTCCCGGGCTTCGAGATTACCTGTCC
>JBGTCM010000160.1:0-6175 GCA_041748795.1 Pyrinomonadaceae bacterium | reverse complement strand
TCCCATCGTGTGCATTGGAACGAAGATGCAATAAACGCCGATAAAGGTAATCCAGAAGTGGAGCTTGCCCATACCTTCATGCATGAAGCGGCCAAACATCTTGGGAAACCAGAAGTAAAGAGCAGCAAACATGCCAAAGATGGAAGCAACACCCATCACCAGGTGGAAGTGGGCCGTGACGAAATAGGTATCGTGCATCGGCAGGTCGAGAGAAGTTTGGCCCAGAACAAGCCCTGTAATTCCGCCGGCAACGAATAGGGAGACAAATCCGATCGCGAACAGCATCGGTGTGTCGAAGCGAATCTTCGCTCCCCATAACGTACCGAGCCAGTTGAATGTCTTGACCGCCGACGGCACGCCGATCGAAAGAGTCAGAATCGAGAAGGTCATCGCCGAATAGGGACTCATGCCGCTGATGAACATATGATGTCCCCAAACGAAGAAACCAAGCAGGCCGATGGCGAATATCGCAAACACCATCGCGCGATAACCGAAGACGGGCTTACGTGCGAAGGTCGAGAGAATGTGCGACGTCGCGCCCATGCCCGGCAGGATGGCGATGTAGACTTCAGGGTGTCCGAAGAACCAGAAAAGATGTTGCCAAAGAATCGGAGAACCGCCCGTGTGAGCCGGAAAATTCGGAGACGTGCCTGCCAGCACACCGGTCACGTAAAGTCCGCCGGGAATGAAGAAGCTGGTGCCGGCCACGCGATCAAGTAACAACAGGATTCCGCCGCCGAGAAGAACCGGAAACGACAAGAGCGCGAGGACGGCTGTGGTAAACCAGGCCCAGCAGGTCAAAGGCATGCGCATCAGCGACATCCCGCGGGTGCGCATGTTGAGCAAAGTGGTAATGAAGTTGAGCGCACCCAGAAGCGAGCCGATACAAAAGATCGCAATACTTATGATCCAGAGGTTCATGCCCATGCCCTGTCCCGGTCCGGAGTTGGGCAAAGCACTGAGGGGCGCATAAGCGGTCCAGCCGCCAATTGGGCCTACCGTCGATTCGGCGCCGGAGAAGAAGATGGCCGCGAGGATCACGATGAACCCTACCAGCGTCACCCAGAACGACAACATGTTGAGAACCGGAAACGCCATATCTTCCGCGCCGATTTGGATAGGAAGAAAGTAGTTTCCAAATCCACCCTGCGGCGCCGTGGTCAGCACGAAGAAGACCATGATGGTCCCGTGCATGGTCACCAGTGACAGGTAAAATTCCGGTGTCATCATGCCGTCGGGCGCGCCGCCTGGAAACAGGGTGCCAAGGATGGGCCAGTTAGTTCCCGGCCACGAAAGGTTCATGCGCATCAGCACCGACATCGTCATGCCTACCAGCACTGCGACCAGCGCGAGGATGATGTACTGAATGCCAATTACCTTGTGGTCCAGGCTGAAGATGTACTTACGAATGAAGCTGGTTGGCGCTGGGTGCCGGTGAACTTCGTGCGTTTCATCTGACATCTCTCTAGTCTCCTAGTGGTGAGCGCGAGTTGAGAACCTGTTTTAGAACTTAATTAGTAGGCAAAGGATACTTCGCCAGCAATTCAGTGACGCGTGTCTGAAACTCGTCCTGTGGCAATCCCATCAGCGATGTGTGCTCATCTTCCGGAAGCACCAGCATGAAGCTTCTCATCTTGAAGTGCAGCTGTCCGCAAAGCTCCGCGCACGCGAGTTCGTATTTGCCCGGCCTGTTTGCAGTGAAGTGGACACGGATGGCCATGCCGGGAACCAGGTCCTGTTTGAACCTCAGCTGCGGCACCCAGAAGTTGTGAATTACGTCTTTGGAGCGAAGGATCAACTCGACCGGGCGACCGGAAGGAATGGCAATAACGCTGTGCACCGCGTCGTCTTTCGCGTTTGGATCTGTTTCATCGAGGCCAATGAAGTTAAGCGCTGAGTCGTCGATTAAACCCGGGTCGGTGCGCCCAAACACGCCGTCCCTTCCCGTGTAATGGAAGTTCCATTGAAACTGCTGGGCGACGACTTCGATCTTGAATGCATCGGCGGGAGGCTTGTTGAAGTGTAGTGATGCCCAAACACTCTGCCCCATTACGGCCAGCCCAATAAAGATCACCGCTGTTACGATGGTCCAGACGACCTCGAGCCGGTTGCTTCCATGCGAGTAAAGTGCCCGTTCCGTCTGCCCCCGATCGCGATACTTCCAGACCATGTATCCCAGTCCAACCTGAGCGGCAACAAACGAGATGCCGACAATTATGATTGTAATGAGAAACTGCTGGTCAAGCGCGGGAGCGTGTGAAGAGATGGCGGTTGGAAACCACCACTTCTTCACAAAAAAGAGACTTACTGAACCCAGAGTCAGGATCCAGATAATAACCGCAAGAGCTCGTCCCATCGGTTAGATCTCCTTGAGGTAAATGGTAAATAGTAAATGGTAAATAGTGAGGGCCTCAGGCGATTGTCGCAGTCTTTGATTAGAAGCTACGCTTTCCCATTCACAATTTACCATTCACCATTTACCGGTCAACGACCATCAAAATGAACAAGAGCGGCAGGTATATCACCGACGCGAGCAGGAGACGTTTGGCCTCCTGACGCGACTTCGAAAACGCAGCCCTCAGGCTGCTGTAAAGAAAAAGCAATCCGAGAACGATTGCGCCGTAGAGATAGATTTTTCCGGAAATGCCGAGCGCTGTTGGCAGCAAACTCACCGGCAGAAGGAGCACCGTGTAAACCACGATTTGTTGCCCTGTGACGCGGCCGTCAGGCTCAACTACCGGCAGCATGAGAATGTTTGCGCGCCCGTAATCTTCGCGATACATCCACGCGATTGCCAGGAAATGTGGAAACTGCCACAGGAACAAAATGGCAAACAGCACCCAGGCCTCGATGCTTAACTCGCCCCGCGCCGCGGCCCATCCGATAAGCGGCGGAACTGCCCCCGGAAACGCGCCCACCATCGTAGATAATGTAGTTCTTGTCTTGAGCGGCGTGTAGGCGAACAAATAGCCTGCGATCACCGTAAGTCCAAGCAGGCCGGATAAGGGATTGACCAATATTGCCAGATAAATTTCTGCCGTCACCGTGAGCGCGACTCCAAAGCAGAGCGCCTCCCACGGTAGAAGTCTTCCGGAGGGCAGGGGCCTGTCAGCCGTGCGCCTCATCAGGGCGTCGAGGTCACGCTCCATGTATTGATTGAGGGTGGCAATTCCCGAAGACAATAGAGCGATGCCGAACATAGCGGCGGCAAGAGCCGGATAATTGACCTGTCCTGGAGAAGCCAGGGCGAATCCCGCAGCCGAGGTGAGTACGATCAGAAGAGTGATGCGGGGTTTGGTAAGCTCCGCGTACGCAGCTAAACGCTCACGCAAGCTTAGCGGCTGGAGTCGAACAGCCGCACTACCATCAAGTTCTATTGCAAACTCTTCCATTTGTGGACCGTAAGCTCCCGCTCAGCGCCAAAGGCGCGACATGTAATAGCCTGGGGCAGCGCCCCAGGTAACGGCACATAGATTTTCAAAGCGCTGAAGGCGCGAAATACGAACGCTCAGTCGAAACAAATCCGATATGAAAGCCGAAAATCATTTCGCGCCTTCAGCGCTCAGGAAGATTTCAACGGCTCCCACCTGGGCCGATGGCCCAGGCTGTCACATTTCGCGCCTTCGGCGCTGAAGTGCACCTTCGCAACTAAGATCTTTGCGGCGACGCCGAGAAGTTGATCGCCGTCTCGGGCGCGCGAAGCACCTTGAATGCCCGTAGTGTCAAAACTATCGTGGTGGCGAAAACCAGCGCACCGCATGCAACGTGCGCCACCGTGATGCCGACCATCGGTTGAAGCGGCTGCGGATCGTTTGGAGATATTGTCCGCGTCCAGTAAGCCGCAATACCCAAAAGAACCTGCAGCGCCAGTAACGCCAGTGCGACCTGCGCCGGTCGCGCCAGAAACTTCTCACTACCGTGGCGCCGGAGAACGCTTAGCGCCGCAGCTCCAAGGATCATTATTACGGCGATCGCGCCGCCGATGTGCGTAAGCAGTAAATCAGTCGGCAGTGGCTTGTCCCACGTTGCCGAGTGCCGCAGCGTGGCGCCGAGGATCAACTGTAAAAAGATCGTCGAACCCGCCGCGATGCACAGATAACGGACCGGTAAACTTCCCTGCTCTTCGATAGTCGGACGGCTTTGAATCCAGCTTGAAGAAGTAAAAACCGCCAGACTGACTGTGGTGCAAAAGAAGAGCTGCGCGAGCGTTGCATGCGCGGTGGAGACAGCCAGGGGCAGCATCAACTTAACTGTCAAACCGCCCAGCAGTCCCTGCGCAATCACGCCTCCCAGTGCGGCTAAACCCAGGCGCCGCACCCAGCGTCGTTTCTCCTTCGAATATAAAAGACCTACGAGGACGATAGTCAGCATTCCTACGGTTGTGGCCACCATGCGGTGGCCGTGTTCCCAGAATAGATTGCCAACCATCTCCGGAAAAAACTGGCCATTCGAGAGCGGCCAGTCCTCCGTTGCCAGACCCGCGTCGTGGCTGGTAACAAGCGCTCCGGCGATTATCAGGAAAAACGTCGCGCCGGCTACCAGCAACGCGAAACGGTGCACAAGCTTACTCATTGCCGATAACCTATCCGCAGATTACGCAGATTTTTCTCAACAGTATGCGCGTCCTCAGCGTTCCGCCTTTAAAACAATCTGCGCAATCTGCGTAATCTGCGGATTGTTCCTAATGCCTTCCGATCATCGGAATATCAAGCGCGGGCATCATTTGCAAACCGGACCTGTTAGACGCGGTCGCAGCTTCGCCAAAGGCAAAATCAGCCTTGCCGCTTCCGCTGGCGGGAACCGTGACCTGCATCGTCTTCTCGGTGCCGTTTGGTCCACCCTTCTCATGCCATGCAGCTACCGTGTAAGTCCCCGGCGGCACACCCTTGATGGTGAACGATCCATCTTCCGCAGTTACGGCGAAGAATGGATGCTTCAAAACGCCGACATACGACTTCATCCAGGGATGCTGATTGCATTTGACTGGAATAAGCACTTCCGCACGGGCAAATTTCTTCTCGATGGGAGCCGCCCCGTTTGCCTGTGTCTGGTTCCACTCAGGATTGCTCTTGGGCGTAGGGTGAACGTTATGCTGAGTTGGGTCGCTGTTAGTGACTCTCAGCGTCTGATTTGTTTGAAGTCCCATCACGTGCGGAACGTAGTGACATCCCTTTTGATCTAAGGTCACGGCGTCCGTGGGGGTTGTGTAAGTATAGTCACCAACCTTGGTGCCATCGGCAGTTGCTCCATCCTTTATGTATACAAAAACGTTGGCCAGTTTCCCATCCTTAACAGCAGTGTCTTCTGTCATCAGGTTTGGGTTGGCGGTGCCGCAGACCGGGTCGGCTGAGGTGTCAATCCTTTTGGGTGCCGGCGGCGCACCGTTGTAGGCGATTACGCCGGTGACCGTTCCCGCATCGGCAGGAGCCGTGAAAGCCTTCCCGGTACTTGCCGTGTCAGGTCCGGCATCATTTGTTGCCGGCTTGCTGCATGCCGCCCCGAGCGCCAGCAACGAAAGAAGCGTGGTCAGGGCAAGCCAGACCTTTATCTGCTTAAACATATATGAGTTCCTCCAAACTAAACTTTTTCTTAACTAAACTTTAACACGAGGGCTCGCGACTGCAGAACCGAGCGAGGCGCGAACCCCCGGTTTGTAGGGGTGTCACTTAGTGGGCACCCCGTTTCCCTCGCGGTCCGGGGGCGGCCACGGAGTGCCGCCCCTACAGTAAGGCGTAGCACGCGCATGGCGGGCTAGAACCCGGAAGCGCGCCTGTTCGAGCGCCGGTTTAGATCTCGGGCAATTACACGTCCCCGCCTCGCACTCGACTTCCTTCTCGCGATGTCGGTATGACCTCTTGTTGCACGCTGCTTCGCCTGTGTGTTCGGAGCAGCCGCAGTCGATGCGGGCCCAGTGCTCGAAAGTCGTCTCTGCTCGTCAGGCGTCATCAGCAGCATGTAGCGCACCAGAAGGGCCGCGTGATCCTGATGATAGTCGTTCGCACTCTGCGGAGGATTGGGCACGTTAATCACCCAGCGCTCCCCTTCCTTTTTAAACAAGCCTGTCGGCATGGCAGTGCCCGGACTTATCTGGGCCGGATCGAGAAGCCAACGGAAAGTCCAATCGGGTTTAAGGCGATCTCCGGCCAGCAGGAAATTGGGCGCTATTGCGGTCGCA
>JBGTCM010000159.1:0-4924 GCA_041748795.1 Pyrinomonadaceae bacterium | reverse complement strand
TCCTCCGGCTTCCATTCGTTTCCGCGATAAATCTTTACAATTTTACTGTCTGGCCCAATCATCGCCGTGCGTAGCGAGTGAATGATCTGCTCATTTCCGGTTTGCGCATCTTTGTGATATCGAAGCCCAAAATACTGCGCGATCCCTTTCACCTCGTCCGGAGTGCCCGAGGCAAACTCCCAATGATCAAACGTCTCATCACTGTACTTGCCGGTGTTTGCGGCGCCGTAACTGCGTAAGACCTTCGGCGTATCGTATTCAGGATCGAAGCTAATGCTCAGCAAGTGTGTTTTGTCGTAGAGCGTCGGTTGCTTCTGCAGTTCCTGATTGAGGGCGGCGAAGTGTGCGCTCATCAGAGTGCATTGATTGGGGTCCTGGCAGCGAGTAAAGATGAAAGTTAGCAGAAGGGTTTTGCCTTTGTAGTCGTGGACACGGATTGCCTTTCCGTCCTGGTTAACTAAACGATAGTTTGGGACTTCATCACCAACCTTCGGTTCGGCTGCGCCACTCACAGGACTTGCGGTGTCGGAGCTTTCCTTGGTTATTACAACCTCCTCGAGCCACGAGTCAGCCCCGTCTACAATGTAAGCTGCGGCCACCTGGTCCCCGGGTTTGACCACTTCAAAGACCCAGTTGTCTCTTACTTTGAACGGCATGGTCATCGCGACCATGTAATCCTTGATGTCTTCATGCGCAATGGTGACGAGACGATCGCGCTTGTCGACTGAAACGACTTTGCCTTTGAGGTCGAATTTTTTGGCGTTTGGGGAAAGTGTCGGCTGACGCGTACAGGCGGCAAAGAAAGAAACTGCACCGCAGAGAAGAAGGAAAACGAACGGAAACGTTTTTTTATTCATAAGACCTTTGGGATTTTATTTAAACGCAGAATGAACCTGAAAATTATCGTTTACAGAAGCGAATTTTCCTAACCGCCTTAGAGAAGTGGAAGATATAACCCTCATTTCACTATTAACCACACGTACCTTTATTGAAGAGGACCCGGTCGCTATCGCTTCCGGTTCTGATACCGACGTGAACGCTACCTCTTTTTGTACAAAGCACTTTGGATTTACTGCTCATCGCAAAAACTTCGTTATCAAATTCTCTCCATCTCGGTGTAACCTAGCAGCACCAAATGCAATCAATCGACAGCAATCAGACAACTCACCGTGCCGAACTTCTTGATGGCGCCGTCGTGGCCCAACAGATCAAGCAGGAGGTCGCCCTGGCGATAGAACAATTGCGTCAGCTGCATCACGTGCAACCTTGTCTCGCCGCAGTTCGCGTTGGGGACGACCCTGCCTCGGCTGTGTACGTGCGAAACAAGATGCGCGCCTGTGAAGAGGTCGGGATTCGTTCTGAACATCACGCACTGTCCGCCGAGCCTAACCCGAGCGAGCTGGCATATCTGATCGAGTCGCTGAACACGCGGCTGGATGTTGACGGCAT
This sequence comes from Pyrinomonadaceae bacterium, assembly GCA_041748795.1. Taxonomy (GTDB): domain Bacteria; phylum Acidobacteriota; class Blastocatellia; order Pyrinomonadales; family Pyrinomonadaceae; genus PSRF01. Next base: position 3,475 of record JBGTCM010000159.1, on the reverse strand, counting down.
CCTGGTACAACTACCGTTGCCGGGTCACGTCGATGAAAGCGGAATCGTAGAAGCCATCAACCCGGAAAAAGATGTCGACGGTTTTCATCCTTTTACCGTTGGACGACTGGCGGTGGGCAGGCCCACATTCGTTCCGTGCACGCCGGCAGGAATCATCGAGCTACTGGTCCGTTCCAACATTCAAATCAGCGGCGTCGATGCCTGCGTGGTCGGCCGTAGCCAGATTGTCGGCCGGCCCATGGCGCAGTTGCTTCTACAGAAAGATGCAACGGTCACGATTTGCCATTCACGGACGCGCGATTTGGCCGCGGTTACGCGTCAAGCAGATTTATTGATCGTGGCAATCGGCCGACCCGGTTTTGTCGGACGGGAACACATTAAACCCGGCGCCACCGTGATCGACGTGGGCATGAACCAGGTGACAGATGAAGCCACAGCCCGCAGATTGTTTGGCGTTGACGCGGACGCGCGTATCGAGGTCATTGCAAAGCGCGGTTACACGCTTGTTGGTGACGTCAATCCCGCTGAAGCGGATGAAGTTGCAGGCAAGCGCACGCCGGTGCCAGGAGGAGTGGGATTGTTGACGGTGGCGATGCTGATGAAGAACACGTTGCACGCGGCAAAGCGAAGACGGGGAATTAGTCCTGAGTGCTGAGTTCTGAGTTGCGACTCAGTGGAAAGGATTACGGCCCAGCCTCAGCACTCAGCACTCAGTACTCAGTACTCAGTACTCAGCACTTAGAACCGATGTTACGCATTGGCCTAACAGGATCAATTGGGGTAGGGAAGACGTTCGTGGCCGGAGTGTTTGCGGAGCTTGGCTGCCATGTACTGGACGCGGATGTCCTGGCGCGGGAAGTCGTAACGCCCGGCTCCGAAGCGTTAAAAAGCGTCGTTCAGAATTTTGGCGCAGAGATACTGCAGAACGATGGGACGCTTGACCGTGCAAAGCTTGGAAGAATCGTTTTCGCCCAGCCCCAGGAACGAAAGCTGTTGAACTCTTTACTCCATCCCTACATTATTGCTCAACAGGATCAACGCTTACGCGAGTGGGAGGCGGAAGACCCGAGCGGCATCGGCATCGTGGATGCCGCTTTAATGATTGAGTCAGGAGGGTCCAAGCGTTTTGATAAGCTCATCGTGGTTCATTGTCGCCCCGAGATTCAGGTCAGTCGTGTGATGGCGCGAAATAATTTGAGCCGTGAAGAAGCGGAACAAAGAATCAATTCGCAGATGTCGCAAGAAGAAAAGAAGGCCTTTGCTGATTATTTGATTGATACGTCGGAAGGGTTTGAAGCGACGCGAAAGCGCACGGAAGAGGTTTACAACGAATTGAGCCAAATGGCGTCAAAGACTTGATCTTTGTACTTTGTACTTTGTACTTTGATCTTTGACCTTGGTGCTTTGTACTTTTTGGACTCTGAATGAAACTCAGTCGAACCCGCGACAAAGGACAAAGTACCAAGCACAAAGCACAAAGGAAAAAGTTCAATATGCGAATATGACCCCGAAGAGCAACATTCCCCTTCGAAAGGCGAGCCTCCGATTCTGGTTGGCCAGTGCATTAGTTTTCAGCCTGATGTTCACAGGCTGTTTTCTTGATGCCAAGGTGGAGCCCTACTACGGACGCGTGACACCGCGCACTTCTCAGGAATTTCATTGGAGCAATGGGGGCTTACCTCAAACTTTCGACCCGGCGTTTGCCGCCGCGCCTCCCGACACTGATCTTGTTCGAGCCATCTTCGAAGGCCTGACCGAATACGATCCCAAAACACTCACTCCTGTTCCGGCCGTGGCAACCCGCTGGGAGCCATCAAACGGGGGAAGAGAATGGACCTTCTACCTGCGTGACGACGCACGTTGGTCCAATGGCGAACTCGTAACCGCCGGCGATTTTGTGCGTTCATGGCGTCGCATCAAGAGCATCGGAGATCTTGCTCCACACACAGGTCTGCTCGCCAACATCGTGGGCGCCAAAAGACGGAGCGAAGTGGCCCCTGCGCCGCCCGCTACAACAAGAATTGAAAGAAAGAATGGCTCGGCCCCCACGGGTTCGTCCGGCAAGGCAGCTGGGACATCGTCTGACGGGCCTTTCGGTGCTGTGGCCCTCTCTGATCGCGTCCTGCGCGTAAGGCTGCGCCGGCCCGATATGAATTTCCCGGCCCTCGTTGCGCATCCTGTTTTCCGCCCGGTAAAAGTGGAGAACGAAAATGCTGTCGCCAGGTTGAGTGCTGGTCAACTAGTCTCCAACGGCGCGTTCTCCGTGGCACCGTCTGAAGGTGAACGTGTGTTGTTGCAGAAAGCTGATAACTATTGGGACAAACAACAGGTGACCCTCGAGCGCGTCGAATTCGTGGGCGCAAAAGATGCGGAATCCGCAGTCGCTGCTTATCGCGCCGGCGAAGTTGATGCAGTCACAAACGCTGCCTTTGAGCCGCTGGCCATCAAGCTGCTCGCGCCCTATGAAGATTTTCGTCGCACAACCTACGCCGCGCTGACTTATTACAGTTTCAATAAGGCCCATGAGCCGTTCGATGATGTCCGCGTTCGGGAAGCACTGACGCTGGGATTCGATCGTGAACGAATCAGCAAGGACGATCTTGGCGGCGCGACAGAACCGGCCAAGCGCTTCCTTCCCGATGCGGTGACAAATTCGCTAAAGCCGGTGGTAGAGAAATCCGAGCTACTGGAAAAAGATTATGAGCTCGCCAGGAAACTGCTTGAAGAAGCTGGTTTTCCCAACGGTGAGGGCTTTCCGAAAGTAAGGCTGCTGATAAATCGCAACGAGCAGCAGCGGGTCGTGGCCCAATCGATTGCCGCTATGTGGCTCGATGTTTTGAACATTGAAACTGAGATCATAATAAAACCCTGGGACGAATACACAGCCGCTCTAAATTCAGGAGACTACGACGTTGTTCGCCGGGGAATCGTGATGCAGACGACTGACGAGCTGACAAACATTCGCATGCTTTTTCCCGAGGGCCCATCATCGTCTGAGCAACCTGCCACGCAAAGCTCGTCAGCCAACCCAACTGCGACGCCTGGCCGAAGCAATTCCAGGCCGGCCACCCTGGGAGCGCCCCCGCCAATCGAAACTGAAAGTCAGGCGCTGAATGATTTGAGCGTGATGCCGGTTTATTTTGCTTCTTCCTACGCGCTGGTAAAGCCCTACGTTACCGGCTTCGACTCAAACGTTCTTGATGCGCCATCGCTGAAGACGGTTCGCATTAACACCGGGTGGAAGCATTAAGCGACGTACAGAACCGAGCGCGATAACGCGAGAAGCAATTTGAACTTTGTCCTTTGTACTTTGTGCTTGGTGCTTGGTTCTTTGTGCTTTGTGCTTAATACGAAGTTCAGTCTCAAATGAGAACTGAACCTCAAGCTTCAGCTCAAAGCACCAAGTACAAAGTACAAAGTTCAAATTCCACCCTCCGCTACCCCGCTCGGTTCTGTAACAACAGTCTTGATTGAA
>JBGTCM010000158.1:0-2167 GCA_041748795.1 Pyrinomonadaceae bacterium | reverse complement strand
TTGACGGTGGTGGTGTAAAGGCCGGAGGTCCTTTCTCGCAGGCTGCGATCGGCAATCATGACGGCACGCGGCTCACGACGATAATTCTGGAAGTTACCCATCGGGGCGGCCATACCTTCGGAGTAGTAGTAAAGTATTTTGTCCGCCGGGTTAGCCACGATAACGGAGTTGCCTTCAGGCGCCAGCACGATTGAATCCGCGCGCAGCGGACGGGAGCCCTTTTCAGGTGCTATCTGGCCACCGGGGAATTCGGTGACTTCGATGTCTCGACCGACGGTGGCCAGGCGGATCATCGCCACGCTTCCCGTCCCCAGTGACCTGACGAATGCAAACGTGTCACTAAACATCACCTGATCGGGAGCTTTTCCGACTCTCGCGTCGCGCAACACTGTGTTGGTCGCCGCATCGAGGATGTGTACTGTGTTCTCTCTGGTGTTTAGTGCGAAACCATAACGTCCACCCGGCGCGAAACGAATCGAGCGCAAACCGGGGGTTCCTTTCATCCGCGTTAAGACCGTGTGGCTCTGCTCGTCTATTACCGTGACGGTTCCCTCGGTCTCACTTACAACGTAAATCGCTTTGCTCAGCTGCGACAGCGCCATCGAAACGGGCGCGGCGCCGACGTTGACGTCGTTGATTTTCGCGAGCTTTTGCACATCGATGACCGAGAGCGTGCCGCTCTCCTGGTTCGAAACAAAAACGAAGCGATTATCGCCGCTAATGACCACCTCGTGATGTCCGGCTCCGGTAGTGATCTGCGCCGCCACTTTCAGGGTTGACGAGTCAATCACCGTCACGCCGCCGGGCTCACTTCCGTTACCATCATTGGCCACCCAGAGATATTTCTGATCAGGCTGCAATCCAATCCGTGTGGGCTTGACACCCGTGTCGATGTACGACGTCACTTTCCAGCTGCGCGTTTCGATCACGGCTACCTGATTAATGAGGGGCATGGTGACGAAAAGTCTTTCTCCGTTGCCACTCAGGACCCAGTCCTCGCCCGGACTCCTCAGCATTACGAGAGTCAGCAACTTGCTTCCGCCATAACTGAGCAATGGGTCGATAACCGAGATGTCAGCGCTGTCATTCAAAGTGAGGATGTAGTAGGAATTCAGGTCAACATCCGGGCGCGCCCGCATGCTGCCCTGCATAAACGACTGAATCGTCTCTTTGCATTGTCGTGAATCAAGCGCTTTCTCTTCTTTACCTCGCAGCCTCATCCAGACGGAGAGGCCCAGCCCTTTGACGGGTGTTCCGGTCGTCGTGTCGGTAACTTTGAATTTGACGATCGCGTCTTCGCCGGCCATCAATTGCTTCGGCCTCGCGGTCGCTGGATCGATATCGAACTCGATGGCAATTCCCTGTTCGACGATCTTCTGGGTAGCAGTCGGCCCGACGGTTAGCGTGGCCGCCGACTCCGCCGGCGGCTTTTCCAGCGCAGCTTTGGCCGGCTCTTGTGCCTGCACGGCTGCCGTACCGAGCACCAGGAAACAGAAGCTCGCGACGTAAACGATGCGGCGCGCCAGCTTCATGAAGGCCGCTGCATTGATCTCTGCGTCAAAACGCTTGGTAGGATGTAGGTTCATTTTTTCACCTTCCGATCGCGTCTTATTGCCGCGATCTTTGTTACCTTGTGATCGCCTTCAAATCTCTCATCGTGCCGCAAAAAGTGCGTACTTCGATTTGTCCGTCATTTGCATATTCCAGAACGGCGTCGCGCAATTCTTTCGAATCGCCAAAAACAAAAGTCGTCTTTCCGTCTTGCCGTGCAAGTCCCTCGATATTGAGCCCGCGGCACCGCAAGAAGCTCGCGAGCGTTAAGTCGGTTGTTCGAAAGACCGCTTCTGGTTCTGTGTCTGACGTCATGTAGATCCGTCTCCAGTCCGGGGCTGACTCGATGACAACGGCGCCGCTGAGAGACTTGCCACAGGTGGTCGCCTTGAAGAAGCTTGATCGATTTTTATGCTGCGAGGACGCTGGTGTCGGCGATGAAGATCATGAAGGAAGTAGTAACAGGAATAGGTTTTTCATCTTTGCCTTCATAGTGAACTCTTCATCGACTTCATCTGTAAATCATCGGATCATTGCCTGGAACAGACTTGCAAGATCGGCCCCCCGCTTTTGCAACCTCTTTTGGATCCGCTTATTACATTTTCTATCCCGAGCA
>JBGTCM010000157.1:0-2340 GCA_041748795.1 Pyrinomonadaceae bacterium | reverse complement strand
TAAGATGGCAAAAAACTTAGTAATCGTTGAATCGCCGGCGAAGGCGAAGACCATAAATAAATATCTGGGAAAAGACTATCTGGTTAAGGCCTCGATAGGTCATATAAAAGATCTGCCTACCAAGGGTTTGGGTGTTGATGTTGACGATGATTTCAAGCCCACTTACGAAGTAATTCCCGACACCAGAAAACGCAACAACAAGAAGATCGTTGCCGAACTGAAGAAAGCTGCAAAAGAAGCCGACACGATTTATTTCGCGGCTGACCCGGATCGAGAAGGTGAAGCCATCTGCCAGCACCTGGCGGAAGAGATTGTCCCGAAGCGCCCTGCCAAGCCCACTTTCCGCGTGATGTTTAATGAGATCACTAAGCGCGCGGTCAATGAGGCTTTTGATCATCCCAAACAGATCGATCAGAACCTGGTTGATTCTCAGCAGGCGCGCCGCGTGCTTGACCGCCTAGTGGGTTACAAAGTTTCTCCCCTTCTTTGTCGCACAGTCGGCGGCAAACTAAGCGCCGGCCGCGTGCAGTCCGTCGCGCTGAGGATGGTGGTTGAACGCGAAAGGGAAATCGAGAAGTTCATTAAGACCGAGTACTGGACCATCGGGGCCAACGTCGCTGCGAAGCTTCCCCCAGCTTTTGATACGCGCTTGTTCAAAATTGGCGAGCAGACTGTCAAGACAGGCGGATTTGACCAGGACGTTAAGCGTAATGAAATTCTGATCGGCAAAGAGGCGCAGGCAACGGAACTTGTTGCCGAAGCGGAACAGCAATCCTTCGTTGTTGACGAAGTCACTCGCAAAGAGCGTAAGCGCAATCCAGTCCCACCCTTCATCACTTCCAAGTTGCAGCAGGAGGCCGCGCGCAAACTCGGCTTCGCCGTCAAACGGACGATGATGATTGCGCAAAAACTTTACGAAGGCATCGAGCTCGGCGCGGAGGGCTCTGTCGGGTTGATTACCTACATGCGAACCGACTCCACGCGTGTTTCAGACGCGGCTTTGGGCGAGACTAGAGACTTCATCAGCAAACAGTATGGTGCGCCTTACCTGCCGGAGAAGGCGATTCATTATCGATCCAAGAAAGACGCCCAGGATGCCCACGAGGCAATTCGTCCAACCGATGTGGCCCGGACGCCGGATTCACTCGCACAGTATTTGAACAATGACGAGTTGCGGCTTTATCGCTTGATCTGGCAGCGCATGGTCGCTTCCCAAATGACACCCGCTCTCTTTGATCAGACCACTATTGATATTAAGGCCGGACGTTTCTTGTTCCGCGCAACCGGTTCGGTGCAAAAGTTTGACGGCTTCCTGAAGGTTTACCAGGAGGGTCGGGATGAGAAGACTGAAGAAGACGAAGAGGCTGAGCGGACGTTACCTCCGGTGGAGAAGGGAGAGACGCTTGGCGTTAACAAGATCTCGCCGGAACAGCACTTTACTGATCCACCGCCCCGCTTCACTGAAGCTACTCTGGTGAAAGCACTCGAAGAGAAGGGAATCGGCCGGCCGTCAACTTATGCGGCCATCATGACCACGATTCTGGCTCGGGAATACGTTGAGAAACTCGAAGGGCGTTTCCATCCCACCGAGTTAGGAAAAACGGTAAATGATCTGTTGATGGAGGGTGGCTTCGAAGATCTGTTCAACGAAACCTACACGGCGCGAATGGAAGAGGAACTCGATTCCATCGAGGAAGGGAATCTGAAATGGACCGACGCGCTGCACGAGTTCTACGGCAAATTTGCCGACGACCTGAACAAGTTTAAGCTCCACATTGCCGAGATCAAAGACAAGGACACGCCCACCGATGAGGTCTGTCTGAAGTGTGAATCGCCGGGCATGGTCCTGAAGTGGGGACGCTTTGGGAAGTACTTAAAATGTTTGAAGTGTGAAGCGACGCGGGACGCCGAGCCCAAGGCTGCTTCGAACGGCGGCGCCTCAACCGGAGAGGCCACGGGCGAGGGCGAAACGGCGGCCGAGCCTGAAGCTTGTGAACTGTGTGGCAAGCCAATGCAGTTGAAGCGCGGACGGTTTGGTCCATTCCTCGGCTGCACGAGTTATCCCGAGTGCCGCAATATTCGGAAGATTGGCAAGAGCGGTGTGGCCGCGCCGGCGCCGGTGTTGCTCGATGAGAAGTGTCCTCTGGACGACGCGCAGCTTGTTCGGCGCACCGGGCGTTTTGGAGAATTTGTATCCTGCTCAAACTATCCCAAGTGCAAGTACATCAAGCAGGAGTCGACTGGAGTTGCCTGTACTCGTCCGGGCTGCAAAGGAGATCTCGTCGTCAAGAAATCGAAGCGCGGCAAAGTCTTCTACAGTTGTTCCGCTTATCCCGACTG
>JBGTCM010000156.1:0-3912 GCA_041748795.1 Pyrinomonadaceae bacterium | reverse complement strand
AATGTCGGCTACGGGTTTGAGTTTGGGGTTTTCAATCCAGGACTTTGCCGAGACGAAGGAAATCTTATCGTACACCAGGACGATTGTTCCCAAGGGTAGTAGCTTACTCAGTTCACGAGCGGCGAACATCGGAATGCGAATGCAACCATGACTGGCCGGCTGGGTCGGAACATTAGGGCTTCCATGAATCGCCACGCCCCCGCTGATGTAATTAGAGTAATACATCGATCCGAGGTACCCCGTCTCCCAACCCGCCGTTTTGTCATAAACGATGAAGCGGCCGCGGGGTGTGTAGGCTACGCTTGTCTGGCCTTCGTCAATGAACGGTTTGCCGTTGCCCGTGGACACGGGTAAAACCCTAACAACACCTTCCTCGTTGACCAGCAAAAGCACCTGACGATCCAGATCAACTTCGACATGGGCGTATCCAAGCTCTCTCGCCTTGGGCAAGGCGCTGGTGCCAAGGGCCTCCAGTTCTTCAACCGTTAGCCGGCCCGTAACAGGACGACCCTCCCACTTCTGAAAAGCAATGAGTGCCGATCGCGTCGCCGGATCAAACCGTCCGTCGATGGCGCCGGTCCAGTAACCCAGTTCTGAGAGGTGGCGTTCGGCTTCTCTGATTTGTGCTCGGGTTAGCGATGCGCGCCGCTGTGCGCTCGCGAATGAGGGTATGGAAATTAGAAGTAAACAAATAGCGAGAAGAAATCTCATCTTGAACTTGCTGATGCCGGGCGTGTTGATTTCCAGGGATTTCATTTGATTAACTGCGGAGCCGGTCTTTAGCTGCTATGCGGCATCAAGCTTCGGCGGCAGGAACTACTTAAGAAGCAGGCTATCACGGGTAAGTTGCAAGCGCATGTCGAATGCGCTCTGCATTATTGAAACAACTTGCCGAATTCAAGAGCGACGAAGCTCAATTGCTCGCCATCCAAGTTGGTCCTCAGTTCGATTTGCCTTAGCCCGCGGAGCGCGGCGACAGCGTAAAGTCTCGCACCCCAGCCGAGATGCTCGGCCGGGGATCCCGCCCTGGGGTGGAGCCAAGCGAAACCCCAGGTACGCGACCGTTATGAAATTCCAGCGCGCGAAGCGCCCGATAGTGCAAACGCTGGAAGCGCTGATGATGAATCGGCTGTCGGCCGCTTCGCGGGCTGCAGCCTGGTATTCCCTGGATCCTGGGGTTCGCTCACAAAGCCTCGCTCACCCCAGGCTTTACGCTATCGCCGCGCTCCGCGGGCTAAGGCAAAATTACTTACATCAACTTAATCAGAGCTTCCTTCAGTTTGTCGTCTGTGGGGTAGGAAACATTTGGGCTCTCACATAGTCTTAGACCAAACACGACAAACTAAAAGTGTGACGGGACATTCATCGTTCAGGGGTGCAAATAGAAGACCTTACTTATGATCTTCCACTCGCCGTCGACCTTTAGGAGAGTGAACATGTCCGTGAATTTGTGACCGGTCCAGTTGTCGAGCTCCAGCCGCACAGTAGCAATTGTGTCAATGACGTCGGTGCTCGCAATCCGAGATTGGAGCTCGGCAGCTGGGCCATTCTGATCATTCCAGTCAAAAAGTTTCTGTATGGGTCCGGCGAAAAGGTCTGGACCAATGTAGCCAAAGATTGTCGCGTCTGGGTGAAAGGCGCCCTTCATGTCGGCGCCGCGGCCGGACTTGCCGCCGTCGACATATTGCTGAATGGTCCTGGCAATCGCCGCATTTTCATTAACAGTTGTCGGTGATGACTCATGGGTTCTCCTTCGTGGAATTAGACGTAACCTTGTTGGTCGCTCCGGAACTAACTAGCTGCTCGGCTATGCCGCCGCACATTCGGTGGCATAGCCAAACTTAACGTCGCTCATAACTCTTGAGTTAAAACTGATGCTTTCGGAACACTGGCTGGCTTCGTCAGTGCTAGCAATAGCGGCAATATCCCAGCGTACATTACCGCTCCCCGAATCCAACTAAGCCTCTGCCAACGCTGCCCCCGCTCCACCCACTCTGAGCGCAAAACATTTGATTCCGGGCTTCGTTCGAAGGCCATCAGTTCAGGAAGAAAATAGAATTGGGTGATTACTAACACGACGAAATAGATTCCGAAGCTTATTAATATGAGCTTGCGCCGCGTCCTGGTTTTCCAGTTCAGCACCAGAGCGACGATGAGCGACACGATAAGAAAAGTGTGAACGGTTATCCAGAATATCGCCTCGTGGAGACCATAAGGCCCTCTGACTACCACTGCGGAATCAGGCAAGGCAGATAGATAGACCGGGAAGTAAACGAGATGTGAATAAGTAATCCCGCCGAGCAATGTTCCCCATAGGATGACCACCAGAAAGAGTGCGTATGTTCCGAGTCTCAACGTCAATATTTTTACATCTCCTGAAAGAATTAGAATTCTTTGCCAAACGGTAATCGTTCGCGTCAGAGTTGAGCTTAAAATGGTGCCAGTCGGAGCAATGGCACAAGTGCCAAATCTAAACGGAGAAAACCGCCGAACAACGAAAGCTTCTTAGCCTTCCGTCTTTGCGAGCGGAATCCGATAACGGACGCTCGCTGCGCCACCGTATTCCGCCGGTTTATGGAACCGTTCGACTAACTCCCCGGCATTCGCCTCAATCACTCGCTGCGATGCGATGTTGTCGGCATCACTGACCAACTCGACGTAGGTAAGCCCCTCACGGCCCGCTTCAGGAAGTATCAACTGCAACGCGCGAGTCGCGTATCCCCGGCGGCGCTTCCATGGAACCACGGAGTATCCGATATGCCCCAGACAGTGCGCGGGGAGGTCCGTCGTACCTGGTTGCCAGCGAAAGCCAATCGTCCCGCAGAATTCGCCATCCCAAATCCAGCGCACGAAGCCAGGCAGCCGAGGAACCGTGCGACCTCCGGGCACAATAATGGCTGGCCCTTTCGCCTCGCGGTCGTCCTGCTCGGAAAGGAAGCGCACAGGATCTTCCGTAATCCGTGCAAGTTGTTCGCCTGCTGCTTGCGGCCGCAAGTTGTCGGGTGACCAGCCCTGTTGCAGCGCGTGAACATACCCTGACAGATATTGGGCCGCAGGGACCACCAGTTTCATGGGTATGATCGTCATAGCGTAACGCACACTATTAGTCTGCGGACGGTGAAATTACATTCAGCATTGTCTTCAGGCGGACGATCCGCACACTACAGTTTGCGTTACGAAATCTCCTGAGAGCGCTTGGACCATTGCCAAAGACCACCCGTAACCTCAACGGGCAAACGGTGGCCCAGTTGGCGAGCGAGCATGACAATCTGCCCGCGATGGTGACCTTCATGCGCGACGAAATAGGTTAGGACACGACCGATGTCGAGCGGGAGGTTGCGCCATATATAGGACGAAGATGCTGGGATAACGCCGCCCCGGTCACAACCCAGCGTCAACAAACCGATAATGCCGCTACTACTCTGGCCCAGTGCTGGAATCAGCTCGTCTGGTCCGGCCTTGTGTCGATTGATAGCTTGCGGCACTGCGATGCCGAATTCCTTTCCCAGTGTTTTGATCCACATACACCGGGCGTTGTGAATGTGGCCGGCAATCATTCGAACCGTTCGTCGTGGAGCACCCGGAACTTTAGCTTCCCATAGCTCCAGAGGCAGGTGCTCGACAAGGAACGTGGTGACGCGGTTGTTGGTTCTCCAGGCGGCAATCAGTAGATCTCGCTGGTCGAGAGCAGCGTTCATCACTAGCCCCTCACAGAATGATAAAGCTTTGCCTCAAAAGTCTAATCGCCCGCGAAAGTTGCTCCCCCTTGGAGTGCGCCGCCTGGTCGGCGCCCTGGCCCGCGGCGGCTTGGCGCCGCACTCGGGCGCCAGAGGCAAGTAATATCGCTGTTAGTCTTGAGCGGATCCTGGCCGCGCCAAGCCGCGACCGGCTAAAGCGCCGACAAGGCGGCGC
>JBGTCM010000155.1:0-3965 GCA_041748795.1 Pyrinomonadaceae bacterium | reverse complement strand
CAGCTTCTCAATTTTTATGACCTGCTCTCGAACCATCCAGAACGCCGCAAACCGGAACAAAGGCGTGGCGCATCACCGTTGACGCAGGAGAGAAGGAATACACAAGGATAATGCAACAGTTTGGTGGTCCATTGCAAGTTAACCAGACCTCCCAAAGTGGGGCATTCTGGGGGTTTAGAGGAGTTAAGGAGCAGTCGGAAGCCTCAAGAATGTCTGAAAGTCCCCGCAAAAACGCGCGTTTATCGCTAGCCGGATCAGACGGACTGTAGCGGCCGTCTGTTGACTAAAAAGTGCAGTCGTCCTTCGATAGATATCTATGTCTTTACGATATCATTCGCCGCGAGAATCTAACGGATTACACAAGTATTACAACCACGCAGGCATTACATAAGTGTTACAACCGCCACCACTTAAGAATTGTTAGGATGCATCTCAGTTAGTGAGTAAGACTAGTCAGGGAGTGCAATGGACATACAAACAATCAATCCTAACAAGCGGGGCGCAATCAAATGGAACACGACCGTGTTCATGATCATCTTTCATGCGGGAGCCATCGCTTCACTTTTCATGATACCCGGGCTCAGTTGGACGGCAATTCCGATTACGATTGTCCTGTGGTGGATTTCCGGAAGTCTGGGAGTCGGAATGGGGTTCCACCGACTGCTAACCCATCGAGGTTATAAAACACCAAAGGCAGTTGAGTACTTCCTAACACTTTGCGGCCTACTCGCCCTTGAAGGGGGCGCGATCAATTGGGTCGTCACCCACCGTATCCATCATGCGAACACAGATGCCGAGGGTGATCCACACTCGCCGCGCGACGGCAGTTGGTGGGCACACATGGGTTGGATCTTACGTGGCACTGCACAGCAACATGACGAGATTACAATGCGCCGCTATGCGCCCGACCTAATGAGGGATCCGGTGCACATCTGGATGAACAACCTTTATTACATCCCGCTTATTATTTCCGGCATTGCACTGCTGGCAATTGGCGGCTGGCCCCTGTTGTTTGTTGGTGTTTTTCTACGCGTGACGATTGGGCTGCACTTCACCTGGCTGGTTAACTCCGCGACACATCTTTGGGGCACACGTCGTTTTCAAACAACGGACGATTCCACCAATAGCTGGTGGGTTGCGTTGCTGACGTTTGGCGAAGGCTGGCACAACAATCATCACGCTCATCCACGAGCCGCGAAGCATGGCCTGAAGTGGTATGAGATCGACTTTAACTGGTATGGCATCCGTGCCCTTCAGCTCCTTGGCCTGGCAAAGCGGATTCAGTTTATTACCAAAGAACAAATAGCCGCCGCCGAACAACCGGAAGAGAACAGGTTGCGGCAAGCAGCGTAGTCTTCGTAAGAAGACAGAAGACAGAAGACAGAAGTCAGGAGACAGGAGACAGGAGGCAGAATGAGAATTTCTGGCTCCTGTTTTCTGTCTCCTGACTACTATCTCCGCTCCTGATACAATCCCCACATGGTTAGCGGTCGTCGCAAGTCAATAGCTTTCTTCATCACCCTGGGCGCGTGTTTGGTGGTGGTGGCTATCGCCTTAAACGTAAGTTGGATTGTGCTCAATCCAACGGAACTGGCCCTCCTTGTTTTCGGCATCATCTTTTTCATGTTGATTATCGCCGGAGTGGTTCTGAACACGACCTTCCTGATTCGCGAAATACGACGTAACGAACAGCACGATGCTTTCATTAACGCGGTAACCCATGAATTGAAAACGCCACTCGCGTCGATCCGGCTCTATCTCGAAACGCTGAAAGCACGTGAGATCAGCGAGGTCCAGCGGCAGGAGTTCTACGACGTGATGTTGGCCGATAGTGAGCGGCTGTTGCATACCGTTGAGCAGGTCTTGCGCGCAGGTCGCGCTGGCGTCCGCCGCAGAGGCATGAACATCGCGATAGTGGACGTCGGCGAAATCGTGACCGAATGTCTCGACATTGCACGCACTCGATACAATCTTGGTCCCGAATCACTCTCTTACACCGAACTCCTCGATGGAAAGCCCGCGCGCGTGGCGGGTGATGCAGACGAGTTACGCGGCGCGGTTTCAAATTTACTGGATAACGCTGTCAAATATTCCGACAAGGACGTTCGGCTATCTGTGGAAGTCGCGGCGTTGGATCCCAAACGCATCGCAGTGCGGATTGCCGACAAAGGGATTGGAATTCCGTCTGCCCAATTGAAACGCGTCTTTAAAAGGTTCTATCGCGTTCCCGGACGCGTAATGGCCCGCGTGAAGGGCACAGGTCTGGGACTCTTCATCGTGAGATCAGTGATCGAGAAACACGGTGGGCGCGTGTTTGCTGAAAGCGAAGGACCCGGGCAGGGAAGCACTTTTACGATTCAACTTCCTCGGGCATGAAACGAAACGAAAAGAAAATTAACTCGTTTAGATCGGGCACTTGTGCCCGCGTGAGCGGACGAGTCCGCATTCTAAACGAAGGCCAACAGACGGAGACCATTTATCTGTGAGCGCGGTATTAGTTGTTGAAGACGAACAGCACCTTGCCGACGGTTTGCGTTTCAATCTGGAGGCCGAGGGCTACACTGTTAAAACCGTGAGCGACGGCGAACGAGCCTTAACGTTATTGTCTGACGAACAGCAACGTTACGACGCGCTGGTCCTTGATGTGATGTTGCCGGGCAAGGACGGGTTTACGGTGGCGGCGGAGCTTCGGGCCAACAATAACTTTGTACCTATCCTCATGTTGACGGCGCGCGGACGACCTGAGGATGTGCTGCGCGGATTTGAAGCCGGAGCGGATGATTATCTCCCCAAGCCTTTCGATCTGACGGTGTTGCTGGCGCGTTTGAAAGCGTTGCTTCGCCGTCGCGAGTGGTTTCAGAAAGACCGGACCAACGACGTGGCTGCCGATCGAGAAAAGGCTGGTTCCGCCAAGGTCGAGCGGGCAGAGTTTAGTTTTGGTGGCCGGATCATCGACTTCGCCAACCTCGAACTTCGCACTCCTCAACAGGTAATCAGGTTGACGTTAATGGAAGCTGAGTTACTCCGTTACCTTGTCACGCACCAAGGCAAGGTCGTTTCCCGGAAGGCGATTTTGGAAGACGTCTGGGGCCTGAACGAAGATACAGACACACGCGCGATCGATAACTTCATTGTCCGGCTGCGCAAATACATTGAGGAAGATCCGTCAAAACCGCAACACCTTCTCACGGTCAGAGGCGTTGGGTACAGGTTTGTCGACCTCGTGTGACTCAAAAATAATTTCGCAGAATACGTAGCGCAGGGTTGCCGCAACTGAAGGCCCGAGGGGCCGACATTGAATCGCCACGTCCCGTAAGGGCGTGGATCATACGAAAAGATCATCCAGGCCCGCAGGGCCGACACCTCCTTCGTGCGTTTCGCAAAATGTCGCACCTTCGGCGCTCAAGCAATGAGAGCCTTTTCAAACCCCGCGCTCACGCACGGGGCTACTTAATGCCGCCGCTTCGCGGCTGGTTAAATGTTTTCACTCAATGACGCAGGAAATCTTGTCACAAAAATAAGACTTTCCCGCTTTTTGCTTGCAGAATCCCACTAGAGAAAAGGCGTCAACCTAAGGAATCTTTAAAACGCTCTTTTAGAAAATCTGCCTAAGCTGCCGAGTGTTCTCTGGGTCGCTGAATCAGCTCGTCGCAGTCACAATCGTGGCGCGAACACCCAACAGGTCCGAGAAATCTTTTGTGTAAATTGAGTCTACTCTGCGCACCCGTCCCACCACTTCTACCAATTCTTCGCCCGAAATAAAGCCATTCTCAGTGTGCGCGATGGCCCAGTTGGGAATGTGTGCCGCTGTGTGAAGAAGATCCTCAACAAAGCCCAGATACTGTTGTTTGCTTTGTACGCGGGACCCAAGTCTTCCCGCACGAGATTTCTCCAGTTCCTCCCAGAAATCATCACGACCCTGCAGCCATTCCTCCCGCCACGCTGCGGGCTTCTGCTGCGCGTTT
>JBGTCM010000154.1:0-5039 GCA_041748795.1 Pyrinomonadaceae bacterium | reverse complement strand
TACTGGGGCGACGCTAAGTCCCCCAACTTGACACTGTTTTGGTGCTCCAGTATTCTAACCGTTCGCGTTTTACTCGCTGAAAACAGAGATAGTTAACCATGTCTACATACTTCCCCAGCGGCAAAGATCTCGCTGGAAAACGCAAATGGTACGTCATCGATGCCGCCGGACAAACGGTGGGTCATTTGGCGTCTGAGGTGGCTTCGATTTTGACAGGCAAGCGTAACCCAGCCTGGACTCCGTTCATGGATATGGGCGATCACGTAATCGTGATTAACGCCCGCAAGGCGGTGCTCAAAGGTTCCAAGATCGACCAGAAAATGTATCGCCACCACACGCTCTACCCGGGTGGCTTGCGCGAGGTTTCGGCTTCAGAGATGTTTGCAAAGAAACCGGAAAAGGTGATTTCACTCGCGGTTCAGGGAATGCTGCCCAAAAACAAATTGGGCAAGGCAATGGCGAAGAAGCTGAAGGTATACGCCGATGGCGAACATCCACACACCGCCCAACGCCCCCAGGATCTCCAACTCACCTCGCGACACCCAAAACAAGACAAGCAAGCAAATCAAGTTTAAGGATGCGGCTCTAATTAAGAGGACGATATAGCTGTGGCTGAAATTCAATACTACGGAACCGGAAGACGAAAAACCTCGACTGCCCGGGTTTACCTGCGCGCAGGTGGTGGCGATTTTAAAATTAATCGAAAGCCCTTTGATCAATACTTCCCCAACGAAACATTGCGCATGATCATTCGTC
Organism: Pyrinomonadaceae bacterium; assembly: GCA_041748795.1. GTDB lineage: Bacteria > Acidobacteriota > Blastocatellia > Pyrinomonadales > Pyrinomonadaceae > PSRF01. Next base: position 4,283 of record JBGTCM010000154.1, on the reverse strand, counting down.
AGCCTTTGAACCTGACGGAGACGGTCGGCAAGTTTGACGTTTTGATCAATGTTCGCGGTGGGGGACCGGCAGGACAAGCGGGCGCCATTCGCCACGGCATCACCAGGGCGCTGCTCGAGTACAACGCTGACTTGCGTCCGACACTGAAGCAGGCCGGATTGATCACGCGCGACGATCGTATTAAGGAACGTAAGAAGTACGGACAGAAGGGCGCACGCAAGCGCTTCCAGTTCTCGAAACGATAAGAACATTTCCGATTGCCATTTTCCGAATGCCCATTTGAAAGACCGGAGAATTGCCTGTCTTACAATTGGCAATTGGAAATCGGAAATTGGCAATAACGAATCCATTGCCGTAGCTCGGATTGGTTTCCCTTCCTGTAAGGGACCGGGAGTTATGGTGAGTACATTAAACCAATTCACTGAAAAGGAGACTTAGCTTGGTTTCGGTTACGATGAAAGAATTGCTGGAGGCCGGCGTGCACTTCGGCCACCAGGTCCGGCGCTGGAATCCGAAGATGAAAGAATACATCTTCGGCGAGCGCAACGGCATTTACATTATTGACCTGCAAAAGACGCAGCGCATGTTTCGCGATGCGATCGCCTTCGTTACGAATGCGATTGCCGAGGATCGCGGCAAGACCGTGCTCTTTGTAGGTACCAAGCGACAGGCGCAGGACGCGGTCCGCGAAGAGGCAGAACGTGCCAGCCAGTATTACGTCAATCAACGTTGGTTAGGCGGATTGCTGACAAACTTCCAGACGGTCCAGAAGTCGATCAAGCGTCTCAAAGATCTCGAGGCCATGCAGACCGATGGCCGTTATGAAAAACTCACGAAGAAGGAACGCATCAAGCTGGATCGCGAGCGCGAAGGCTTGAATAAGAACTTGTCCGGTATTAAGTCGATGACTCGACTGCCCGACATTATTTTTATTATCGACGTGAGGAAAGAAGAGATTGCGGTAGCGGAGGCGAATCGTCTGGGCATTCCTATTGTGGCTGTGGTTGATACCAACTGCTCCCCTGAAGGAATTGATTACGTTATTCCCGGCAATGACGATGCCCTGCGCGCCGTAAGGCTTTTCGCTTCCCGGATTGCGGAGGCAATTCTGGAAGGCCAGCAAATAGCAACTGAGGGTGGCGTGGTTGAGCAGACGGAAGGCGGCGAGGGCGCAGGAGAAGCGGCTTCAGACGCAACGGCTGCTCGGCCGTCGGAAGCACCTGCGACTGAAACCGCGGAAGAACCCGGTCAGGCAGCAGAACCAACTGGGGAAGGCGCACCGACAATGGCCGTTGAGCCGTCCACAGCTCCGGAGCCTGTCGAAGCCGGTTCCGCCGCGGACAAAAGCGCTGAGTCGGTAGTTGCGGCAAGCTGAAACAAAGCTTCAGATTCTTACTTATCGGCGAGCGCAGCCTATAAAGCGGGATTTCCGCCGAGGCTGCGCTTTTTATTGGCACGTGACACAGACTCCCGAGTCTGTGTTCTTAGGAACCAGGCCACAGACCGAAGTCTGTGCCACCAGGGAGACATTTGTAACCATGGCAGAAGTAACAGCAGCGGCAGTCAAAGCGCTTCGCGAAAAGACCGGCGCAGGAATGATGGAATGTAAAAACGCGCTCGTAGAGGCTGAAGGAAATGAAGAACTGGCGATTGAAACCTTGCGTAAGCGCGGCCTCGCCTCAGCCAAGAAACGTGAGGGACGCATCGCCGCTGAAGGCATTGTTGGATCCTACATACACATGGGCGGAAAAGTCGGCGTCCTGGTGGAAGTGAACTGCGAAACGGACTTCGTGGCGCGCGGTGAGGAGTTTCAGCAACTGGTGAAAGACATCGCCATGCACGTTGCTGCATCTGAGCCAAAATATGTTTCTCGCGAACAAGTGGTCGCGTCCGATTTGGACAAGGAACGAGAGATCGCCCGGGCGCAGGCGAAGAACGAACCTAAGAATGCGAATAAGCCCGATCAGGTGATCGATAAGATTGTCGAAGGACGAATTAACAAGTACTACGAAGAGACAGTTTTGCTGGACCAGCCCTTTGTGAAAGACTCGACTAAAACAGTCGGAGACGTCGTCACGGAGAAGATTGCCAAGACCGGCGAAAAGATTACTATTCGACGCTTTACCCGCTATAAGATGGGCGAAGGACTCGAAAAGCGTGATGAAGACTTCGGCGGCGAAGTCGCGTCGATGATTAGTTCTTAGTTCTTTGTCCTTAGTTCTTTGTCCTTTGATCTTTGATCTCACCCACAAGGTTCCGAGTACCAGATCTCAAAGTTCGAAGTACAAAGTTCAAAGTTCAAAGTTCGAAGTACAAAGTTCAAAGCTCCAAAGAGTTTCGATTAGCAATGACGGCCCAGTCTGAAAAACCTGCTGAACTAGCCTTCCGGCGCGTCTTATTAAAGATCTCCGGTGAGGCGCTAATGGGCGAGCAGAATTACGGTATCGACGTCGATATCGCCCGCCAGGTTGCCGGAGAACTGAAAGCCGTCCGCGCACTGGGTGTAGAGGTAGCGGTAGTGGTTGGCGGGGGAAACATCTTTCGCGGTGTTTCCAAAAGCGCGGGCAACATGGACCGATCTTCCGCCGACTACATTGGTATGCTGGCGACTGTGATGAACGGAGTCGTGCTTCAGGACGCGTTGGAGAAGCTGGACGTACATACACGCGTCATGTCCGCGCTAAACATCCCGCAACTCGCCGAACCATTCATCCGCAGACGCGCGGTTCGGCATCTGGAAAAGGGACGGGTAGTCATCTTCGCCGCCGGCACGGGCAACCCATATTTCACCACAGACTCTGCGGCTGCTCTGCGTGCGCTGGAAATCAAAGCCGACATTATTCTGAAAGCAACCAAAGTCGAAGGTATTTACAACGCCGATCCGATGCTGGATTCCACGGCCACTCGTTTCGACTGCATAACATTTCAGGAAGTTCTGGAGAAGCAGTTGAAGGTAATGGACGCTTCGGCCATCTCTCTTTGCATGGATAACAATCTCCCGATCGTGGTTTTCAACATGCGGCAGCCAGGCAACATAATGCGCGTGGTAAAGGGCGAGCCTGGTGTCGGCACAAGGGTTTCACTGCGCAAGTAGGGTATTGCACAAGTTGGCGTAGGCGTATCAGAACCGGAAGCGGTAGCGACCGGGTCGGCGGGCTGAGTAACTAGCCGAAGCTACACCGCGATGACACAACTTCCCAGCAAAGCGGACCCGGTCGCTACCGCTTCCGGTTCTGATACCGGCTCTTGCGTTCGCAAAAACACAACCTAATAAAGGTTGAACTCTAAACTACAGGCCTCTGACTGAGATTAATCTGGAGTCGAATATGAGCGAGAAGGACGTAATCAAAGAGACGCGACCGAGGATGGAAACGGTCATTGAAGATTTCCGCCGCAAACTGGCGACGGTGCGGACGGGCCGCGCGGCAGTGAGCCTTTTGGATTCGGTGATGGTGGATTACTACGGCACCATGACGCCCTTAAGCCAGTTGGCATCCGTGCATGCACCCGAGCCGCAGATGCTCACGGTGCAGCCCTGGGACCAAACCCAGGTGCCGGCAGTTGAAAAAGCAATACGCTCCGCCGACCTCGGCTTGAATCCTTCAAACGACGGCAAGCTCGTTAGAATTCCTATTCCGGCTCTAACCGAGGAACGCCGCAAACAACTTGCCAAACAGGTCCACGAGATTGCCGAAGATCACCGCACTGCTGCGCGCAATATTCGGCGCGACGCGAACGAGCGTTTGAAGAAGATGTTGAAAGACAAACAGATTTCGGAAGATGCCGAGCGCGACGGTCTCGACGAAGTGCAGAAACTCACGAACACTTACACTGGCAAGATTGACGAGCTCACGAAGTCAAAAGAGCAGGAATTGATGAGCGTCTAGGGCGTTGCAGAGATTGGTCTTTCTAAACATCACGTTAGAGATTAGGCCCGAAGGGCCGAGAGCCAATAGCCACGCCCGTAAGGGCGTAGTCACCGGCCAATAGGTGTATAGGCCCAAAGGGCCGGCACTAACGCAAATCTCTGGCGGCGCTTCGCGCCTCAGACATCCTGGTTCCCTGGTTCACCACGCCCTCACGGACGTGGCTATTGGCTAACGGCCCTTCGGGCCTACAAGGCTCGGACGCGAAGAACTTCCTTTACTACCTGCCGGAACCGATTGCACCCCATTTACCTTCATTTGCATGGCGGGATCGTCTTGCCTGGCAGCCCTGTTCGGAGCCAACCCACCCGCTACCACGAGGTGATCCTGACTTCATTGCTTTCGAAGATTTCACTC
>JBGTCM010000153.1:0-4375 GCA_041748795.1 Pyrinomonadaceae bacterium | reverse complement strand
CGGTAAGGGACCCAAGTCAACGCCGGTTGTGAGCAATGGTAACGTCTACACTTTTGGAATCAGCGGCGTGCTCTCAGCACACGACGCCCGGACCGGAGAACTGAAGTGGAGACGAGACTTTGCCTCGAATTTCCCGGTTACGTCGCCGCTTTACGGGACCGCAATGTCTCCCCTGGTAGAAGACGGGTTGCTCATTGTTCATGTCGGTGGTCCTGACAAAGGTGCGCTCAGGGCATTTGAACTGGGCAGAGGCGCCATCAAATGGTCCAACAACACCGATGGCCCAGCTTACGCTTCGCCGATGGTCGCCACTTTGGGGGGCGTGCGACAGGTTGTCAGCTTCATGCAAAATGATCTGGCGGGTATCGATGTCACGAACGGGAAAATGCTCTGGCGAGTGCCGGCGAAGTCTGGCTATGACACGAACTCGGTAACACCTGTCATTTACAAAGACCTGATCATCGTAGCTCGTGAGGATCAGGGGTTGACCGCGTTCCGCCTGATCAAACGAGGGGTTGAGCTGGTGCCGGAAGAAGTTTGGAGTAACAAACAAGTTGAGCTGTACATGAACACGCCCGTCATAGAAGGGAACCAACTCACCGGCTTGTCAGTGCGCAACAAAGGACAGTTTTTCTCAATTGATGCGGATACGGGAAAAACGCTCTGGCTGGGTGCGGGTCGTATGGGGGAGAACGCGGCCATCGTAAACGCGGAGGGAAAAGTTTTGTTGATGCTGACTAATGATGCAAATCTTATTGTGCATCCCATCAACGCAAAGGAATACGCGCCCGCCGCGCAATACACCGTTGCCGCCAGTCAGACCTGGGCCCATCCGCTTTTGTTCGGCCAGCAGATTCTGATCAAAGACGAGTCTACACTTGCGTCGTTTGCGCTCGTGGGGAAGTGACGTTGATTGGACTGAAAAGGGGTTTTGGCTTCGAGAGGAGACCGGAGCCTTACGTAGGGGACGACACCGCCTACGCGAAGCGATCTCATTCACACCGTGGCTTTAGCCCGGTGATTAGTAATTCGTCGTTGCCGTGAAACCGTTTGAACGGTTTAATCGTGGACAGCAAAAAACCGTTGGAAACGGTTCAAGTTTTTTTAAGTGCCTCGATCACCGGGCTAAAGCCACGGTGTGAATGAAATCGCTCCGCGATGGTTGTCAGAGTTCGCCAAATCCTGCTAGAGCAAAGTTAGTTTTGGATGACAGAGACGTTACCAGGAGGATACATGAAAAAGTTGGTTCTTATTGCGCTATTCAGTTTAATCGCTGCGGTTGCCGTCTGGCTTCCTGCGCGCGCTCAAAACGCTGAGGAAGCGGCAGTGAGGCAGGCGCTCGAGCACTATTTTCGTGGACACGCCACAGGTCAGGGTCAACATATGCGAAAAGTTTTCCACCCTGATTCGAAGCTGTTCGCGATCCGCGACGGAAAGTACTGGCAGCTTACGAGTGAGGAATACATTGCTCTGGCCCCCGGAAAAGCGCCCGCGGATGAAACGCAAAGGAAAAGAACAGTGGAGAGCGTCGACATCACCGGTACCGCAGCAACAGCGAAGATTGTACTCGACTATCCACACGTCAAGTTTACCGACTATATGTCGTTGCTGAAGATTGATGGCGAGTGGAAGATTGTTAATAAGATCTTCCACGCTGAACCGAAAGTGAAGCCTTAGGCTCGCCTTTTAGAGTGCGGCGGCTCGACGCCGCTTTTGGTTCGGTTGCGATATTCGCGTGAGTAAGTGGGCTGTCATCTGCACTCCGGCGAAAGAGAGAGCGGCGTCGAGCCGCCGCACTCCAAAAAGAGAGGAAACGAAATGAAACGAATGCCAATGATTGCTGTCGTGGCTCTTGCCGCCGTCGCGCTGAGTTTTGTTGTAGTTGCTGCCAAGCCGGACTTCAGCGGCTCCTGGGCGATGGACCGGGCGAGAAGCTTCGGAATGCCGGGAAACATGCAGCAGACAATGGTAGTCAAACAGACCGGCGAAGAGATTCAATTGGAAACGAAGCTAATCCAGCCTGATAACGAGAGGACTGTGAAAGACGTTTTCATCCTCGACGGTAAGGAACATGAGTTTACGCCGCCTGCTCCGCCAAACGCGCCGGCGAACGCGCCCGCGGTAAAAGGAAAACGAACCGCCAACTGGCTGCCCAACGGTAATGGTATCGTGGTTAACGAATCCACTACGACTGAAACACCGAAAGGTCCGGTGACCAATCAGCTCATCCGGAAATGGACGATAACGGCTGAAGGCGAATTGACAATCGATATGTACATCGATGGACCAAACGGCTCGTTTGAGACGAAGAGAATCTTCAAACGAAGCTAATGCGGGCCGACGTAACGCAAACTGTTAGTTTGCGGACGGTAGGATTACACGCAGATCGCATCTAAGTTACTATCCGCAAACCAACAGTTTGCGTTACGAAATCGCGCAAACTGCCCGTTTGCTTTTATGGAACCATGTTAGGCTCTGGAAGATGACAACATTTCGCACAGTAATAGTTTGTTTGAGTTTGCTACTTGCTTTATCCGGTTGTTCGAGATTCTCCAAAACACCCGCTGGGCAATCGCAGTCGGCGGGTCTAACCGGAGAAAACGGTTGGGATCCGGCAGTAGCGTGCGCATTCATGTCAGACAAGCTGTCGCCTGGACCATACAAAAACGAGAGTGCGAGTTCCTTCGCCTGTCTAAGTGAGGAGAAAGCACTTGGGGCAGGTTCACCGGCAAATAACATCGCTTATTACGCCAAAGGTGACGCTGGTCGCGCGCGATTGGTGGGTCTGAGTTTGAAAGTCAATCAACCGGAAAGTGCCGGCGACGCGCTGCAGAAGCTCTTGGAATACAGCCAACAACTTTCCGAGAAAGCCACGGGCATCCCCTTATCAAACGCTACCGCCAAGGCGATGTTGGCAGGGAATGCCGGTCGCGGCAAAGTAGGTAGTACTAAGGTAGAGATCTTGAAGCAAAACTTTCCCGACGGGAAAGGTTACGAATTGAATTTCGTCATCACGCCAACGAGTACCAGTGAATACAAACTCTGATCGCGAGCGTTAGTTGCCCGCAATATTAAACGCGGCCATTTCGGTTGCGTTTCTCACCAGCAGTCGCCCACCGGCAATCGCGGGATAGTTCCAACTCTTTCCCTGAATTGCCTGGAAGCGCGCAACCTCTGTGTGTTGTTGCGGGGTGGCCTTAACCAGAATGAGCTCGCCGTTTTCGCCCATCACAATGAGATGGCCACTGGCTAACAAGACCTGGCCATAACCGTAGCGCCCGCCCTTCCACTTCCGCTCCCCGGTATTGACGTCGACGCAGGTGAGAATTCCTTCATCCAGCCCATAGGCATGTCCCTGGTAAACCACCGAGGTGTTGAATTTGTTCTTCATGTTGGTGTTTTCCCAAATTGTGCGGGCGGTAAAACTCTTTCCGCTGCCACCGATTTCAAGCAGCGCCGCGCCTTTTCCATAGCCGGATGAAATGAAGAACCGGTTGCTACTTACGACAATTGGTTGGGAAACGTTGATGCCCATGCTGGTGTCCCATGGATGACTCCAGAGCAGCGCGCCATCTTCCGGAGCCACTCCCACGACCCTTGAGGCGCTGACAATCACGACCTGACGCCGCCCTGCGAGCGTTGCAAGTATCGGCGAGACATAAGCCTGCGCGTCGTCCAGTGCACGCCAGACGGGGGCCCCGCTCATTTTGTTGTAGGCCACGACTGACTTGCCGCCTGGACCGCCCGGCAAAACAATCACCTTGTCGTCCACGATGAGCGGTGACGCTGCCATCGCCCATGAGAGGTTTCCTGCCTGATTGTCTTTGAGAATGTTTTTGCCCCAGATCACTGCACCCGACTTTGCATCCAGGCAACGAAGCTCTCCGGTTGCGCCCAGTGCATACAGGCGACCGTTGTCCCACGTCGGCGTTGAGCGTGGGCCATCACCAGTAGTGTCGCTGTAGAGCGCATTCCAACCTTGCTTCCATTGCTCGCTTCCGGTGATAACATCGTAGGCCGTAACAACTTCTTCGCCTCGACGTTGTTCGATGGTGTAAGCGCGGCCGTCAGCAACGACAAACGATGCGTAGCCCTGACCGATTGGCTGTTTCCAGAGGGGAGCCAATCCTTGTGCAGGCCACTGCGTCATCACCGGCATTTCGTCGTAATTGCCGTCACGATTTGGTCCGCGAAAATTTGTCCAGTAGTTTCTGGCGGCGTGGGCCGAAGCAGCTTCATTTGCGGTGGCGGCAGTTGTGCCCGGCTGGCCCGGTTGCGTGGCGGTGGCAGCTGCAGGCTGCGCAGGATTTGTTGCAACAGCAGGTTGGCCGGCGGCCGCTTGCGCCTGATCCTGCTGGGCGCGGTGCTGTTCTAA
>JBGTCM010000152.1:0-7121 GCA_041748795.1 Pyrinomonadaceae bacterium | reverse complement strand
CGATGAGAGGGATTCGTGGCAGCTGCGAGTTGGGTCATGATGCGAGAGCGATTTAGTCGAAGCGATTCAAACTTCGCACTGCGGGCCCGTTCCTGCGGGGAAGAAGTGCCTCTATGGGCACGCGCATCGGCGGCCGCTTGCTGACGTTCGAATGCCTCTTCAGCCTTACCTGCTAAATCATCACCATCCCATGCCATATCGGTGTCCTCCAAAAGTGTACAGCCATACTAACACTTCTCCCGCTGGTATCAGAATCGTGAGCGGCACCCTTAAGCATGAACGTTTAGAGGGCGGACTTGTCCGCTCGACGAGGGCACAAGTGCCCGCTCTAAACGTGAGGTAAAACTTATGGTCCAATTTAGCGCGTCAGCCTGTAGATCAAGATTGCAGCGCGTTTGATTAGCATCGGCATTGATTCCAGGTTCACAGTTTCGCCGGCAGCGTGAGCGCCACCGCCGTCGGCGCCCAGGCCATCGAGGCCGCTAATCAAATGCGAGACATATGCAATATCGCCGGCTCCGCGATCGGCGGAGTCTACATTACCAACTTTCCCAAAACCGAGATCCTCACTCGCCTGGCTTAATTGATTGAGTAAAGCGTAGTTGCCTTCACTGGGAAACATGGCGGGGATCCCGTCGCCAAACGTAATCGTCGCCGAGGTGCGCGGCAGATTCGCTGCAACGATGGCGCGCATCTTTGTGCGGGCTGCTTCTTTCTGTTCATCGTTGCTGAACCGCAGATCGCCGATCACGATCACATCCCTGGAAACTACATTTGTTTTTCCGGTAGCCGTACCGCTTGTGCCGTCACGTGTAGCATCTGTTCCGCCAAGAATCAGGCTGGGATTAAAAGTAACATTCTTGTCCGCGTGAAGTTGATCGTAAAACTGGTTGAGAATGCGGGCCGCTTCCAGAATCGCGCCGCTGCCCATGCGCTCTTTGAAAATCTGCGACGAGTGTCCGGTCGTCGCCGACACCTGGAGTATCCAGGAACTACTGCCACGGCGTCCCACGGTGGCGTCGCGGCCGCGCGCTCCTTCGAAGCTCAGCGCGAGATCACTCCTTTGCGCAAGTGCAATCATGTCAGCCCGACTCCGCTCAACAGGACGGCCCACCGATTCTTCGTCGCCGGTGAGCATGACAGCGATGCGACTGTCTTTCAACGCTCCCACCTCGGCCAGCGCTTTCAACGCATACAGGAGAACGACGTCGCCGCCTTTCATATCAGAGCTTCCGGAGCCATACGCTCTGTTCCCTTCTCTGCGGAAACGCTCGCCTTCGAGCACCGTATCGATGTGTCCTAGTAGGAGCAATCGTTTGCCTCGGCTGCCTGATGTCTCGGCGACCAGGTGTCCCGCACGCTCCATTTCCGCCGGCATATCGATCCAACGGGCTTTCATACCGAGGGCTTCGAATTCACTTTTGAAAACTGAGCCAACGCTCTTTACCCCAGCGACGTTTTGCGAAGCGCTCTCGATGTTGACAACTTTTTCCAATAGCGAGATGGCGCCGGGCATGTGCGCGTCAACATAGTTAGCGATCTTCTTTTCTTCCGCCGATAGTGATTGGGCGATCGCGATTTCAAGGAAACAGAAGATCGTTAAAACTGACATCAGGATTCGTTTCACGTTTGATTCTCCGTTTTCCCGCATGGGGCAGTAGCCCGACCGTTAGGGAGGGCGTTGGTGGCGGCCTCCTCGCAAGCCCTACGCCCTTCCTAACGGTCGGGCTACTGCCCCGCATATCCGCATACGAGGTGGCCATCATTTCTGAACTGTCCTTGTAGCCGCTGTTGGTTGTATTGTGCAAGTATAAAGACTCATGAGTGCAGCCCTCGAGAACGAAACCAGGAAGCGCATAACTCCGGCGACGGCATGGCGTGACGCGCGCGAGTTAATCCTGGCCCATCGTTATCGTTTGGCCCTCGGCATGGTGCTGATGTTGGTCAACCGGCTGGTCGGTTTGGTCCTGCCTGCGAGCTCCAAGTACTTGATCGACGAAGTGATAATGAAACAGCGCAGCGAGTTGCTCACGCCTCTGGCCATCGCCGCCGGTGTTGCCACACTTGTACAGGCCCTCAGCTCATTCGCCTTATCCCAGGTGCTTGGTGTAGCCGCGCAACGCGCCATTACAGAGATGCGCAAGAGCGTTCAGGAACACATCGCGCGACTGCCGATCAGATATTTCGATTCTACACAGACCGGCATACTCATCTCTCGCATAATGAATGATGCGGAAGGTATACGAAATCTTGTGGGCACCGGCCTGGTCCAACTAGCAGGGAGTCTGGTGACGGCACTGATCGGACTCTGTGTCCTTTTTTATCTGAACTGGAAGCTAACCCTAATCACCCTTTTCGCACTAGGCGCCTTTGGCGGTGTGATGGCGTTTGCCTTCAAGAAGCTGCGTCCGCTCTTTCGGGAACGAAACAAGATCCACGGTGAAGTTACCGGCCGTTTGACTGAGTCGTTAGGTGGCATTCGCATCGTTAAAGCTTATGCCGCTGAAAAACGCGAGGAGCTGGTGTTCGCGCGCGGCGCCCACCGGCTCTTCAGAAACGTGGCGCGATCGATGACAGCAGTATCAGGAGTGATGGCTTTTTCCGCGCTCATCGTCGGGATTATTGGCGTGATTCTTATTCTCGTAGGGGGTCGCGATATTCTTGCCGGACGAATGACGCTGGGCGATTTTTTTATGTACATGATTTTTACGGGACTCGTCGCCATGCCGCTCATCGAGATTGCCAACATCGGCACGCAGATTACGGAGGCGTTTGCCGGGCTCGATCGCATTCGGGAAATTAAGCAGATGGCTACAGAAGACGCGGAGGATGCCGACCGGCAAAAGTGTGCCGCAATTGTCGGTGAGATTGCTTTCGAAGATGTCAGCTTTGAATACAACGACGACACGCCGGTATTGAAGCACGTTTCCTTCACGGCACCGGCCGCGTCAACGACTGCGCTGGTTGGCTCAAGCGGTTCGGGCAAGTCGACGTTGATTAGTTTGGTGATGGCTTTCAACCGTCCTCTTTCCGGCAGGGTAATGGTGGATCGAGTTGATTTGGGGTCGATCAGGTTGAGAGATTATCGCAACCACCTCGGCGTTGTGTTGCAGGACAATTTTTTGTTTGATGGAACAGTCGCCGAAAACATCAGCTTCTCTCACCCGCACGCAACTCGAGAGGAGATCATCGCGGCCAGTCGAATCGCCCACTGTGAAGACTTCATCAACGGCTTCGCTGATGGGTATGACACGATTGTTGGCGAACGCGGCGTGAAGCTATCAGGTGGGCAAAGACAGCGCGTGGCAATCGCCCGCGCGATTCTTGCGGAGCCGAGAATACTGATCCTGGATGAGGCAACGTCCAGTCTTGATAGCGAAAGCGAGGCGCTGATACAGGATGGTTTGCAATCGTTGCGTCGAGGCCGGACGACCTTTGTGATCGCGCATCGTTTGTCGACAATTCGTAGTGCCGATCAAATCCTGGTATTGGAAGCAGGTGAGATCGTCGAGCGCGGCACGCATGAGCAGTTGCTGGCAGCTGATGGCAGATATAAGCAGTTATACGATAAGCAATATAACTTCGAGCGAAATCAGTTCATTAATCCCGGCGAAGATTTCACGCCGGAGCCAGCCAGGCTGGTTACTGCGGCGCCATCGGATAAGCTCTAAATCGATTAGCCCAGGGCACTTGGGCGACTATGAATAGTTAGAGGTTGGGAAGAGGGGCATGCCCCCGCTCAGTGTCGTGGCATTCAACGAGCGGGGTAAATGCGGGGCCCTCAGGCGAGCGAAGAAGATCGCGGACGAATGCGAACCGACCAATCACTCGTTTATCAATTGGGTGCTTTGCGCTCACGAGGGGCAGGAAGCTCTGAGCAGCGAGTACTGATTGCCGAGTTCGCTTCTCGTTTAGAAGCGGGACTTGTGCCGTGCTGTGCGGACAAGTCCGCTATCTAAACGGAGCTGCGAACACACAGGCGCCCTCACTTTTTGATAAACGCCGGCGTACCTTTTCCCGCTTAGAAACATCATACATTCGCAAGCTTGACGAGGCCGGCAGTGCCGGTTGTGCCGCCCCGTTCAGGCCTTTTTTATTTCACCCAGTTGGTAGTGAATAATGATTCGTTCAGTTTGCACTAGGTAACCGTACAGGCACGCCAGAAGTTAGCAGTCGGAAGATCAATCACGAACGAGCCAAGGGCAGGAAGTTCTACGATGGGAACGATAAAAAGACATTCAACACCCCTTTTGATCGCACTGGCCGTTGTTGCCCTGGTAGGGGTCCTCATGTTGCCGGGGCTTCGAAAGCGCGGCCGTCACAGCTACACAAACTATCTACCTGCAACGGTGACCGCGCAGGCCGCGGAAGCAAGTCCCTGGACAGTCGCCGCTGCGAAGGTTAAGGAAGATCGCGGCGAACCTGCGGGTAAGCAGGCCAAAGTCGACATCCCGCACCAGGTGCGTCATTACAGCGATACACGGCGCTTCCTCGCGATCCAGGTTGCCGAGGTGCGCGAACAGAAACTTAAAACTCCGCAGGATTTAGTCGATCTCGCCGCCATGATTAAACGCGGGGAGATGGTGACGCTTCAGCAGGTCACAGAGAACTACATTCTGTTTGGCGTCGGCGGTAGTGCCACCAAAGAGTCGTTTACACGGTACGAAAACGGCAAAAGTATTCCGCTTTTCAGCGAGTCACAACTACGGCAGGAATACGCGCGGCTTGCCGAATCGCGTTCGAAGTCAGAAAGCGAGATTGCAAGCCTTAAGAAAGAAACTAGCAGCTTAACCAAGCGTGAGCGTTCAAAACGCGCGGGTTTGCAAAAACAAATCGCGGCTAAAGGGACGACAATTAAGGCCGCTAGCGAGAACAAGGCATTGCTTGATGGTTATTACGGCGACGCCGAAAGAAAGGCGCAACTCTTTAGCTATTACGAATCGTTGGCGAGTCTCGGCAAGAGCCTTCCCGGTCGCGATTTCAATATCGAGGAGGCAGCTGCGCGCCGCGATTTGAAGGTGCGCATGCTCAGCTCATTACGCCCGGAAGCGCTCAAAGTAATGGAAGAGATTGCTGTTTCGTATCGGGAAAAGTTTGACCGCCCACTGCCGATTACGTCTTTAGTACGACCGGATGAGTATCAACTCCAACTGAGCAAGACAAATCCAAACGCAACTCGGATTGAGACGCCACCACATTCAACCGGCCTGGCTTTCGATATCTACTATCGATATATGTCGGCCGCTGAACAAGCCCACGTGATGGATCATTTGGCGCGCTTGAAGGACTACGGGCGGATTGAGGTGTTACGCGAGAACCGCGACCACTATCACGTCTTTGCTTTCTCTGACGGAGCGAGGCCTAACGAAACGCTGATCACCGCGTCTTTGGGTTACAAGGCAAAACCTCGAGCCGAGACGAATACGCACCACGCGAAGGTTACGAGGAAGTCTGAAAAAAAAGCAGTAGTCAAGAAACAAAAAGCTTCCAAACGACGTCGTTAGGTCCCGACTCGTTTATTACCTATGTTGGACGATCCACGAAATTACACTAACGCCCTTTAGTGCTTGTTCGTGTGTTTCGTGGATCGCGCCTCCCGCGTTCTGCGGCCTGCCGCCTGCCGCCTGCCTCCTGCCTCCTTTTCTTAATTCACGCAATCTGTGTAATCTGCAGACCGATGCGCTATCGCGAAATCAAACCTACCCCATCGCTGGCCCGGTTCGTCGAGTGCTTTTGGACACTGGACAACGAGGAGGCTGACGGACATGTCGAGCCTGAAAGAATTCTTCCGGACGGCTGCGTAGAGATGATTCTGAATTTTGGTGCGCGGTTTCGAGAACTGCGCGACGACGGCTTTGAAGAAACTCAACCGAGGCACTTCATCGTGGGCCAGATGACGCGTCCCATGCTAATCGCAGCCAACGGCAGCGTTGAACTGATCGGCATACGCTTTCACCCCGGCGGCACACTTCCCTTCTTTAAAATCCCGATGAGTGAACTCACTAACCAGGTCGTGGAGCTAAACGCTCTTTCGCGCGACCTTGAAAGCGAACTGGTGACAAGAGTAGGAGAATGGCGATCACTCGAAGGGAAAGTGACCACGCTTCAAAGGCTGCTTGCAAAGCGAGTCAGCGCCAATGACGCCGGGCGAATCCTGGGCCTGGCAAAAAGGATCGTCGCTCGCCATGGACAAGTTTCCATTGATGAACTGGCGGTCGATACAGGAATTAGTGGCCGGCAGTTGGGGCGCAGGTTTCTGCGGGAAGTAGGCGTTGGTCCAAAGTTGCTTTGCCGGATCATTAGATTTCAGCAAGTGTTTCGGGCGTTAGATCGAAACGACTCAGGCTGGGCGGGGGTGGCGGCTGACTGTGGCTATTATGACCAGGCCCACCTGATTCGGGACTTTCAGCAGTTTGCCCGCCAAGCCCCGTCCGTGCTTCTGGCCCACGCCAGTCCTCTAACACAATCCTTCACCCGAAAAGAGCGCATGTCGGATTTTTCCAAGACGACCAACAAGGAAGCGTAGTAGGCTCCGGTGTGCGGCGTAATCCTGCCAACCGCTCTAAGTCCCGGAGGGACCGAATGTTTATAGACCACACGCTTGAAGGTATCTCAAGCTCCGTGGGAGCGGAATGTGGTCGAATCGACTTGTCGAGCTCCACTAACATTTCGCTCCGCCGGAGCTGCGTGTGTGTGAATGTTGCGATCTATAAACATTGGGCTCCTATGGAGCTAGTTCACGTTGGTTACGGCGCCTGAAGAAAACACTGGGAGAAAAAATCTATGAAACGATCTTTTCGCGTAGTCATAGCGACCATAGGCATCGCCGTAACTTTGACTTGCTTCTCAAATTTGTACACGAGCCGCGCCACTCAGACTTCGCACACGATTTCCGACTTGGCGTGGATGTCAGGGAGTTGGCGAACGGCTCCGGGCGGCCGCGCTCAAATTGAAGAACACTGGATGGCGCCTGGCGGCGGGTCGATGCTCGGCATGAGTCGGACTGTAGCCGGTGATCGAACCGTTGAGTTTGAATACCTGCGTTTGGAGCATCGCGCCGGAGACATCTATTACGTGGCGCATCCGAAGGCTCGTTATCCGGGCACTGAGTTTAAGCTAAC
>JBGTCM010000151.1:0-3662 GCA_041748795.1 Pyrinomonadaceae bacterium | reverse complement strand
CGGCGTCCGCCGAAAGTGATAACGGCGGTGATAGCGAAGATAGCGAGCAAGGCGAGAAGTGCCTTAAGTCGGTTCGCGGCGGTTGAGCGCGGGGTTTGGTTGGTACGGTTCATGATTGTCAGTTTCCTTCGTAGTCGTCTGTTTGGCTGGGTCTTTGGCTGGGTCCTATTTGGGTGCGAGTTGCGCGGTTTGGTTTTGGAATTCTTCGCGTAGTTCCGCAGGGATTGGCGGTAGTATTCCGGAAGTTGGAGCGTCGTAAGTTACGAGCGTCAGGTTGACGCTTTCCTGCCGATTGAGCGACGTGATCGAGAAGTCGCGAACATAAATAATTCTTGGATACTTCGCGACCGCGCTTAGGAAGCGAGCGACGTTTGCATGTGTGCCCTGAATCTGGGCTGGCATAACGCGCTCGTTCAGACTGATTTGCGGCTGGGCCGGTTGCGCGTTGGTGGTTGCTGTCGTCGCCGCCGAGGCACTCGTCTGGCCGGTTGGTGTTGTGGATTTCGCGCCGGGCTTGGAGGCGTCGAACATGGTGACGCGTACCTGGTTGGTGCGAGCCATCTGTTGAATAGCGTCGAGCACGTTTGAGACTTCAGCTTCGCTTGGCAATAGTTCGCGCGCGGTGGTGTAGTTACTAATCAGGCGGCGAAATTGGTCGAGGAACTGCGGTTTTGTTTCCTGGACCATGCGAGCGATGGCGTTTTGTTTGCGCTTGTTCGCAAGCGCTTCTCTTAGAGCGTCGTTCGCGGCTGCCTGCGGTGTGATGTACTGGTAGTAGATCAGGGCGCCGAGTGCGAGCGAGAGCAGGCTCGCGAAAACCAAAAGCTTGGTGGTGCCTGCTTGAAGAGCCCGGTCCCTGAGCTTAGCGGCGAGCATGTTAACGCTAGACTTTTTCTTTTTGCGTCGAGCGTTTTTTTGTTGAAGTGTAGTCATTACTTTGCTCCTCCCTGTGACTGCGGCGGTATGGGCAATTTAGGTATCGGGCCGGACAGCATTGGGGAAGCGGCCGGTACTGGTTTGGGCCCTACTTGTGGACCATTCGTTAAAGACGGCTGTTGTAGTGAGCCCATCTGCTGCGGTTGGGCCGGTGCTGTCACTGCTTTGCCTGGGGTGGCGAGCGGTGCATAAGTGGAGAGGATCGTAAATTCAATCACGCTTGAGCGTGGGGGCTGGTTTTGTTGTTGGGGGGCGGAATTCGGCGAGTTTCCCTCGACGTTGTTGCGAGTGAGTATCCCGGTGAAGAGTCCGTTGCTGAATTCCAGTGATTTGGCAAACGAAGTGATGGCCTGTTCGTTTTTGGTTTTGCCCTTAATTTCAACGTTTGCGCCTTTGACATTGAGTTCCGAGATGTACCAGGTTGGATCTTGTGGCCAACGTTGATTGAGATCGTTGAGTAATTGGTGTGCAGCCGGTTGTCGTTGTCGAAGCGTGATCAAGTTGTCGAGCAGAGAGCGGAAAGCGGCGAAGTTAGCTTTGGATGATTCATAGTCAGAGTTCGCCTGGGCCAACTTCTGGCCGGTTAGTGTTTCCTCGTTAATTCGCGAGTTGAGTCGGACGTGTTCGATACCGTTGTCCATCCAGGCTGCCATAGTGAAAGCAATCACTGCGACGAGTGGGATAAGGATCGCCAGTACAGCCGCGCGGGCTTTGTGTGAGTTAGCAGTCCTGTCCTTTAGGTTGCGTTCGCGTTCGATCTCATCGAGACGCATCTGCGGAGTGACCGCGAGGTTGCAGGCGGGGATTGTTTCGTGATCGAGGAGTGAACCGATAGCAAAGGCTGTAGGTTGATCCAGGCGCGTCGCATCTCCAATGTTAATGGAGACGTGTTCTATCCGTATTCCGTCCAGTTCCGGGGATTCGTTCAATAAAGCAAGCATCGAGTCAGCGTAGCCGTCGGCTGCCGAAAGAACGGCGTTGGTGACCTCGGGAAGTTTGAGTTTAGCGAGGCTTGCTGGGGCAACGAATTTGGTGAACACGTCGCGGGCGTGCTGGCATTTGATTTCAATGCCGGCGCCGGGTTCAAACAGCTCTTCGGTTTCGTATACGAGGCCTGTTTGTTCAGACCAGAGTCCAATTGCATAGTCGTTATCGCCGATGACGAGGATGGCGGCCGTGCCGGTAGGTTGGATATCGCCTAGGCTGGCTCTCCAGAGGCGGGTAATTGCGCGCGTTCTGGTTTCGGCGCGCAGGGTCTTTTCCTGTGGTTGAGTGTGCTCGGGTTGCTGGTCGTCGAGCCATTGGTCGGTTCGCCTAACGATCTCTGTCACGGCCAGTGCTTCAACCTGGGTGACAACGATCCGAGCGTCCGGGGTGCGCGTGAAAGCGAGTACGTGCGATTGGTCGCCCTGACTTCTTTCGATGATTGTTCTGAGGATGTCTTCTTCTGCGGCGTCCGGGCTGACGGGAAGGGAAGGCGCGTCGGTATGGGCATTTCCCTTTGTGAGGGTAGTGCGTAGATCGGTACTCGCCAGATTGACGGAGCGGCGCTCGCCGATGATGGCGCGGTAGATGTCGAATCCGCCATTGGCCGCATATTCGGCAATAACGATCTGTCCGTTTCTATGGTCAAAAGCGAGACCGCAGGGAGACTGGGGTTGTGCCGATTGATTACGTTTGAACATGAAAGCTCCTGTTTTCCTACTTCAGTTGAGTTGGCTTCAGTTGAGTTGGTTGGAGGCAAGGTTGAGTGCGCGGGGCCTGGATCTGAATTCGATAGTGCCGCGCGTTTCGTCTGAAGTAGTTGCGTTTGTTTCTATGCCTTCGGCGGCGATGGTTATGTCTACCTGAAATATCATCGCGGTAGAGTTGAACTCGACGTAACGATTGAAGTTTGCACGGCGTAGATTGAAAGCGATGGTGGAGGCACGGTCGCCTACCATGCGGACTAAGCGGGAATCACTGCTAAGAGCGTAGGAGACCGGTGCTTGGAGTTTGGTCAGTGTCGAGCCGGCGGCAAAGCTGTGTGAGTGATCTGCATCGGTGGACCAAAGCCGGGCCCAGGCGGGATTCTCTTTACGGACTCGCTCGATCGAGAGAGTTACTTTGTCAGTGGTGGAGCTGACGGATGAAATCAAGCAAAGGGATGACGCCGCTCCGCCAGGGCTGGAGGGATCGAGGCTTCCCCAGTCGATGATGAGCACATAGTCACCTTTGTTAAAGGAGCCGCGCTGCGGAGCGCGCGCGACGATGTCAGACGAGCTTTGGTTAAAATCTGCGACAGTGGTGACAGCATCGGTTGTATGGTCGCCAGACAGGACTGTGACTCCGGAGCCGCCGCCAGTTGTTGTGATAGGCGCGGTAAGTTGTGTGTTGATGTCGTAAGGCAGCGGGGCAAACTCGGTGGCGTTGCCGGTAAGAGCGATCAGCGGCGCGCCGGTGATCTTAACGTTAGTGAATGATTGGCTTTGGCTGTAGATGTTAAGCGCAAAGGCAATCGGGTAAGACGGCACTGGCGCATTGCTGGTCCATAGTGGCGCTGGCACGTCATTGCGCACTCTGTAAAGTTTGGCAACGCGCTGCGATGGTCCGTTTTCTATCTTGAAGGTGTAGGAGTCGCCGGAGAGATGTGGGGAGACGGTCTCGTTTGGTGGATGACAACAGGTGGCGGCGACTTCCACGCCATTGACGTAAACGCCCATCCATACACCGATGTCGGGGTTGCC
>JBGTCM010000150.1:0-2225 GCA_041748795.1 Pyrinomonadaceae bacterium | reverse complement strand
AAAACCTGATCGAATACGCGAAGCAGATCCATCGTCCTTAGGAGAAGCGCCACGAGGATAGCGGGCTTCAGCAGGGGCAGCGTTACATGTCGAAACGTTTGCCAGGCGTTCGACCCGTCGATCAACGCTGCTTCGTATGGTTCCTGTGGGATTGCCTGAAGACCGGCAAGCAGAATCAAGAACATGAAGGGAGTCCACTGCCAAACATCCACGGCAATAATTGAAAACATCGCCAAACGCGGCGAGGACGTCCACGTAAGCGCAGCCGTATTCAGACCGAAGCCTTTCAGAGTCCCATTCACTGCGCCAAAATTCGGATTCAGCATCAGACGCCAGATGACGCCGACCACAACGGTCGGCAGCATCATTGGCACCAGCAGTCCGGCACGAAAAAAACTACGCCCACGTATTTGCTTGTTAAGCAAAACAGCCAGGGCCAGTCCTAGAAGAAATTCCAACGTGAGGGCGACGACGGCGAATACCAGTGTGTGGCCGAGGGCTGCAAGGAAAAACTGATCGGAGATGAGACGGACAAAATTCTGGGGACTCCAGCGTGCAATTCCACCGGAGGTTACTTGTAGACTGAGGCTGACCGCATGTACAAGCGGATAGATTGAAAGGGCCAACAGCACGAACAAAGCCGGCGCCAGCAGTAGATAAGCCAGTGCTTTTTCTGACCCGACACCCGACACCCGAGGCCCGACACCCATCTTATTTTCCACGTTCAAGAATCTTCGCAATCTCGGCATTTGCCTGGTTCATCGCGTCTTCCGGTGAAAGTTCGCCGCTGTTTGCCTTCGAAAGATAGATGCCGAAGACATTCTCGATTTCATTCCAGAGTGGAGTGCGTGGCCGCGGACGCGAGCTTTCCAGCGAACGCAGCTGGGCGGGGTAGGCGGGAAACTTTTTTACCAATTCCGGATCGGTAAACAGAGACTTGCGTGTCGGTGGGTTTCCGCGCAAAGCAGAACGCTTCATTTGTTCTGCACTGGTGGCCCACAGCAAGAAGTCAAAGGCAGCTTCCTTGTTTCGCGCGTCACGTGGAATCGCGATCAGCCAATTGCCGATCTCGGCGCGTCCAGGGTTCTTTGCCCCAGGCAACGTGGTGAATTCCATCTTGTTAATCACTTTTGATCTCGAAGGATTGTCGAAGGCGCTAATCCATGCAGGCCAGTTAATCGACATCGCGGCCGTGCCCTGTAACAGGTGTGCACCTACTTCGTCTGCATTGAAACTCGCGTAACCGGGTGGAGAATACTTGCCGAGCTCAAGCATGAATTTCAACGCGGCAATGCCCTCAGAACTGTTTACCGCGGGTCTGCCGGCGGGATCGAACATTTCGCCACCAAAGGCCCAGAAAATCGGCATGAAGTCAGCCACTGCAGCATTGCCTTGTGCGGCCCGCATCACATAGCCGTAGACCTTTCCTCCGCCGGGCGCGCCATTCGTTTCCAGTTCGCTTATTGTCATGGCTGCCGCTAGTGCTTCGTCCCAGGTGGCCGGTTCTTTCAAACTATGTTTTGCGAAAAGGTCTTTGCGATAAAACAACAATTGCGAATTACCAACATAAGGCAGCGCATACAACGCACCCGTTTGATAAGGCTCGCGGCCGAGAGCGATCGAAGTAGACACGAAGTCTTCATCCGGGCCACTCTGCCCCTTGGCTTGCAGTAGAGGTGACAGCTCAGTCAGCAATTGCTGCGAAGCAAACTTCGGAAACCACGGATCGTCCAGCATGATCAGATCGTAGGCCCCTGCCCGGGCGGTCAAATCGATCAATTCCTTCTCAAAAAGATTCGCGTAGGGAAACTCAGCGATGTTTATATGAACACCGGTTTGCGCCTCGTAGTCCTTTGCGGCTTGCTTGAGAGCGTCTCCTTCAACACCGGAATTAACGGCAAGCGTCAATTGTTTCGCATTTGAGTTTGGGTTGGATTGGCAAGCGACGGTAAAGAGGATTGCAAGCGATGCGATTACGATGCCGGCTTGGATTCGCAAGTCAGGTTTAGCTCCGCTGTGGGTTGAACGAGCGCCCTATTGAATCTTAGGTTCGTGTCAAAGTAAATGTTATTACAGAACCGAGAGCGGTAGCGTCAGATGCTAGAGTCAATCTCTGATAGCGCAGGCAGCTCCTTGGAGTGCGCCGCCTTGTCGGCGCTTTGGCCGGGTTGCGACTTGTCGCAACCGCGTTGCCCCAGAAGCTTCTGTACAGTATTAGCCTTGTG
>JBGTCM010000149.1:0-3790 GCA_041748795.1 Pyrinomonadaceae bacterium | reverse complement strand
CATCTGCGTCCTTGGCCGCCCACTCTTCTCACGTAGATAATCCACTTAGATGAGCGCAATTAGCGAAACGTGGGGGTACGCAACCGGAGGAACGGCGACTAAGCTATCCATGCGACCTCGTGATTACGAAGCCAGATGCGGCGCTCTATCGTGGTGTGACAATCAATGCACCGGCCGGGACCATCTTTCCTTGGCTGTGCCAGATGCGGATTGCGCCTTACAGCTACGATTGGATTGACAATGGCGGAAAACAAAGTCCGAGAGCATTGACTCCGGGATTGGACCAACTGGTTATTGGTCAGGATGTGATGACGATATTTACGCTTGTTGCTTTCGAGCGTAATCGCCATCTCACGCTTCGAATGAAGCCTGGGTCGAGTGCTGCGAGAACGTTTGGCGACATCGCCGTCAGTTACGTGATCGTGGAAAGTTCACCGAACTCATGTCGCCTGCTCGTTAAGTTGACCGCAAACTACCCGCGCAAAGCGAAAGGCCGCGTTATGAAAAGGCTTTTGCCGTGGGGAGACTTGATCATGATGCGGCGCCAACTGCTAAACCTGAAACAGTTGGCGGAGGCAGACTAAGTGTTGGTCCGCCCCCGCGCGTGCCAATCAGTTTACGCAAGGTCGCCCAGATCGCCGTCGTCTAATACAAAAGTAATCATTAGGTTGACTTGATATTCGACGATACTGCCGTTGTCGATCTTGATTTGCTGTTCTTTCACCCAGGCGCTTCGAACATTCCGTAACGTTGATGTAGCGCGAGTGACAGCGCCTTGTATGGCGTCTTCAAAACTCTTGGTGGAGGTTGAACTGATCTCAGTAATGCGTGCAATAGACATAGTAAGTTTTTCTCCTAGATCCGAATTGTTTGATGCGTTGTAAAAGCGTCGTCACCATGGGGCAAACGCGAGAGTATCTGTTAATCCGCGCGTAATCCGCGCGCCGTTTAGATCGGGCACTTGTGCCCGCCGCCGCGGACAAGTCCGCTATCTAAACGAACCCTTTAGACCGTGGTTATGATGACTGATGCAGGGGTTGAAGGAATGCTACAAGAAAGTAGTCACGATTTGATGGCAGGCGAGATATCCACGAATCCACACGAATTAACACGAAATAGTTTGGTGCAGTTTCGTGTGATTCGTGGATCGCATCTTCTCAGTCTAAGGCGTCGGTGGTGTTCCTCCATGCCGGTTCCGCTCAATTTGCATCGGATTTAGCGGTGTTGGCGACGGCCTTACGATAGGAACTCTCATTCTTTCCGGCCGCCGCGGGAAGTAATTGTTGTTGAGATCGACATCGGCCGTTTCCCAACGCGGGTCCACAACAACCGAGCGAATCTCTTTCTTCGTCATAACTAACTTGGAGACTTCGCTGTTATTGAAACGCCAAATCTCCGCGGGAATTCGCAACTCTTCCTTTGTCCCATCGGTGTATTCAATCTCAAGAATAACCGGCATCACCAGACCGCCGATGTTTTTGAAGTCGAGCACATAGAAGTTTGTTCCAGCCTGCAACAGCTCGCGCTCGCGCGGCGTAAGGGTGGCGAGAAACTTTTGATACTCCGCACGCTCCTCGGGTGTGACCTTCATCGGATCGTAGGTGTCGTAAAAGTCGCGCAGCGCAGGATCGCGATCGACGAGTTTCGGTAACTCCTTGTTGCGCTGTCGTGACAGCGTTTGTGGCTGCTCTGCTTTCTCTTTTGCTTGTCGTGCCTTTTCCACATCCGGATTCATAGTGTCGAGCGTGAAGAGCCTTACGCGCTCGAGCGATATGTCGACGTGATCGCTTGTGTAAAACCATCCGCGCCAGAACCAGTCGAGATCAACTCCAGACGCATCTTCCATCGTGCGAAACAGATCCGCAGGCGTTGGCCGCTTGAATTCCCAGCGGCGGGCATACTGCTTGAAGGCAAAATCGAAAAGTTGCCGGCCGAGCACGCTCTCTCGCAGCACGTTCAAGGCAGTAGCCGGCTTCGAGTAAGCATTGTTTCCAAATTGCAGTACCGTGTCCGAGTTTGTCATGATCGGGACCTGATCCTGGCTCTTCATGTACTCGACGATGAATTGCGGTTCGCCGCGAGACACCGGGTAGTCTTCCCGCCATTCCTGCAACGCAAGGTTCTGCACAAACGTGTTCAGACCTTCGTCCAGCCAGGTCCACTGGCGCTCGTCGGAATTTATCAGCATCGGAAAATAGTTGTGACCCACCTCGTGAATCACAACCGAAATCAGGCCGTTTTTTGTGCTTTCGGAATACGTGCCGTCGGGTAACGGTCGCGGTCCATTGAAGCAAATCATCGGATACTCCATGCCTCCGACTGGGCCATTAACGGACTGTGCAACCGGATATGGATAGGCAAAGGTATAACGCGAATAGACGTTGAGCGTGTGCATGATGGCCTTTGTGGAATACCTGGACCAGAGCGGCTCGCCCTCCTTCGGATAAAACGACATCGCCATCACGGGATTGCCTTGCACGTTCACGCCCTGCGCGTCCCAGATAAACTTCCGTGACGAAGCAAACGCGAAATCGCGGACGTTCTGGGCCGCAAAGGTCCAGGTCTTCTTACCCGTTGGTTTACTGGTTTCATTAGCCTGCGCTTCTGCCGGCGTAACGACGAACGTTGGACTCTTCGCGCTGGCGGCTTGCTGGAGACGTTGGCGCTGCGCTCCGGTCAATACCACTTGCGGGTTCTGTAAAACGCCGCTGGCCGCCACCACGTGATCGTTGGGCACAGTAATGGAAACGCGGTAGTCGCCATACTCGAGGGTAAATTCGCCGGCGCCGAGAAACGACTTTAATTGCCAACCATAGACGTCGTAATACGCCGCCATGCGTGGAAACCATTGCGCAATTTCGTAAATGTAATTCTTGTCGGCGGGAAAGTACTCATAACCCGTGCGCGCGTTGATGCGCTTCGCGTCGTTGATGTTGTAATTCCAATCCACACTGAAAACGAATGATTGTCCCGGTGCGAGCGGACGCGGCAGATCGATTCGCATCATCGTCCTGACGATTTTGTGGGGCAGGGGAGCGCCTTTCGCGTCTCGCACAGCCGTGATGCGTTCCCCGCCTTCAAATTCACGCTCGGCAATCAAAGCTTCGATCGTTGATAAGGGAAGTTTTTGGAAATCAGGCGCGGTCTCGGTGGCCAGACCTTCGGAGTCTTTGGCCCAGATGTTCTGATCGAGTTGTAGCCAGAGATATGACAGCGGATCCGGCGAGTTGTTGTGGTAAGTGATGGTTTCCGAAGCGATGAGCCGCTGATTGACATCGTCGAGTTCAACCTTGATGTCGTAATCGGCGCGCTGTTGCCAGTAGCGATTCCCGGGCGCACCTGAGGCTGTGCGCTGCTCGTTTGGCGTCGGC
Organism: Pyrinomonadaceae bacterium; assembly: GCA_041748795.1. Lineage (GTDB taxonomy): Bacteria > Acidobacteriota > Blastocatellia > Pyrinomonadales > Pyrinomonadaceae > PSRF01. The sequence goes on along the minus strand of JBGTCM010000149.1, from coordinate 419 downwards.
AACAGGTCATCCATCTGGGCAAACTTATTTGCCGGATCGGTCTTCGATTGGGTGAAAGCAACCGTTGAAATTAGTAGACAAGATACAAGTGCGGCAACCAGGGAAGACTTGGTCGTGGGCTTCATATTCGATTGTTTCCTTTCGTGGAGATTCTAAGCCTGTGGGCTGCTTTTGCAAATGACGAAAGGGCGCGCAGTTCAGAGTTCAACCTTAGGGGCGCGGTAGTTCAGAGTGGCCCAACCCTCAAGTTGCGTCTTCGCCGCAACACAATCTGAAGATTGAACTAGCTTTGCCCGAAAAGTATTTAAAGTCCCTCTTCTCTGTGCACCCTCTGTGTTCTCTGTGTCTTTGTGGTGGTCAATTTTCGAGCAAAATTCACCACAGAGCCACAGAGGACACTGAGGTTGCACAGAGAGATC
>JBGTCM010000148.1:0-5611 GCA_041748795.1 Pyrinomonadaceae bacterium | reverse complement strand
GGGTCGTGGTCCAGCATCTACTGGGCCCTGGGCCACGCGCCATGGCATGGCTGGACTCCGACCGATCTAATCTTTCCTTTCTTTGTATTCATTGTCGGGGTGGCCATACCACTCGCATTCGCGCGACGCGTCGAACAAGGGGGCAGTAAGCGCGACCTCTACTTGAAAATCATAAGACGCACTTTAATTATTTTTGCACTGGGAATGTTTCTCGCGGGCTTTCCTTATTTTGAGTTGTCTACCATCCGCATTCCCGGGGTGCTGCAACGACTGGCGGTTTGTTATCTGTTCGCCTCGGTCATCTTTCTCAACACTAAGGTGAGAACGCAGATCATCATCACGGTGGCCTTACTCATAATTTACTGGTTGATAATGACGCGACTGCACGCGCCCGGATTTGCCGTAGGCGACTTGAGCAAAGAGGGAAGCGTCGCCTCCTTTGTCGACCGCGTTGTCTTTGGACCACACATCTGGAGGCAGGGAAAGGTTTACGATCCAGAAGGACTCCTGAGCACAATACCAGCGATCGCCACTGCGCTGTTCGGAGTGTTGTGCGGTCAATGGATACGCACTAATAAGTCAGGCTACGAAAAGGTTGCGGGGCTGTTTGTTGCCGGGGCTGTTTGCATCGTGATTGGCTGGGCCTGGAATCCGTTCTTTCCCATTAACAAGCCGCTGTGGACCAGCTCCTACGTGTTCTTTACTGGCGGGCTGGCGCTGGAGTTTCTGGCGTTGTGCTACTGGTTAATTGATATAAAAAAAATTCAGTGGTGGACCAAGCCGTTCGTGGTGTTTGGTGTCAACGCGATTGCGCTCTTCGTCGGTTCGGGCGTTATGGCGCGCTTGCTTGGACTTATCAAAGTGCCCGCCTCCGACGGCACAAGGATCCCGTTGCAATCCTGGATTTTCCAAAACCTTTTCCTGTCGTGGCTGCCGCCGTACCGGGCGTCCCTCGCCTTCGCAATCTGTTTCATCCTGGTGTGGTTGGGCCTGATGTGGATTCTTTACCGGAGGAAGATTTTTATTAAGGTCTAAAAACCCCGGTCCAAAGTCCAATGTGCAAAGTGCAATGTCCAAAGCCAGGGCGGGTAGTTCAGAGTTCAAGCTTTAGCTTGCGTCGTCCTGCCCAAAGACCAACCTGAAGGTTGAACTCTGAACTACCCGCCCTGGCTTTGGACTTTGGACATTGGACTTTGGACTTAATCTGAAAGGAGAAAAGAGATGCCAACCTACATTACGCTGCTGCGTTACACGCAACAGGGAGCAGCGAACGTTAAAGACAGTCCCAGTCGTTTGGACTCGGGACGCGAGGCTTTTAAGAAGCTGGGCGTTGAGATCAAGGATACCTATCTGCTGATGGGCCGATACGATTTACTTTGCGTGATTGAAGGGCCGGATGATGACACGGTCGCCAAATGCCTTTTGACACTTGGCTCTCAAGGCAATGTCCAAACCGAGACAATGAAGGCTTGGAAAGAAGATGACTTCCGCAAGATAGTGGGGTCGATCTAAAACAAGTCCAAAGTCCAAAGTCCAAAGTCCAAAGTCCAATGTCCAAAGTCAGAGGCGGGTAGTTCAGAGTTCAACCTTCAGGTTGCTCTTTCGCCAGAACGACGCAAGCTAAAGCTTGTACTCTGAACTACCCGCCTCTGACTTTGGACATTGGACATTGGACTATTTGTTATACCCCGGTCCTCGCAAGGGGCGTCCGCCGAGTACGGCAGTTCGTTTGCCATTGTCCACGCTGAGCTGGCCATTTGTGATCACAAACTTAATGCCCTCGGGGTGTTGGTTTGGAACCTCAAACGTCGCCTTGTCGATCACCGTCCGGGGATCGAAAATCGTTATGTCGGCGTAAAAGCCCTCACGCAGCAATCCACGATCTTTAAGGCCTACGCGCTTCGCCGGCCCACCAGTCATTTTGTGAATCGCCTGAGGTAACGTCAGGATTTTTTGTTCCCTCACGTAGCGACCGAGAATTCTCGGATAGCTGCCCCAACCACGCGGGTGTGACTTCGCTCGCGACAATGGACCATCCGTGGCGCGGGCTCCCGTGTCAGTGCAGAAATTGACAAAGGGCGAACGCATCGCCGCACGCAAATCGTTTTCGTTCATCATGAAATAGATAGCGCCGGTCTGCCCGTTGTCAGCCACAATCAAATCAAAGAGTGCATCGAGTGGCTCCTTGTTCTGTTCCGCGGCAATCTGCGACAGGCGTTTTCCCAAAAGCGGTTCGAGCTCACGGTTAACTACCGAACTAATCAACACGCCTTCAGCACCACCGCTGCCGAGGTAGATGTTTTCCCAGTCTTTGGAATCCGCTGGAATCTCTTTCTTAAGTTGCTGGCGAATGCGCATGTCGCGCACACGCTCAAGCATTTTCTCCGTGCCCCCTTCGAGCACCCACGGCGGCAAAGATGCAGTGAGCGACGTGCTTCCGGCGATGTATGGGTAAACGTCCGCCGTGATGTCCAGACCACTCGCGCGCGCACGACGAATCTTCGCCAGTACTTCAGGCATCCGCCCCCAATTCTTTTTGTAGGCTGTTTTGAGATGCCATATCTCGGTGGGAATTTGCGCACGCCGAGCGATCTCGAAAACCTCTTCGAGCGACGAATCAAGAGCGTTCGCTTCACTACGTTGATGGGTAGCATAGATGCCGCCGTACTGGCGGGCCACCTTCGCCAACTCAACAATCTCATCCGTCGAGGCAAATCGCGCCGGCACGTATTGCAATGAAGTGGAGAGACCCAGGGCGCCGTCCTTCATGGCGCCGGCGACCAATTCCTTCATCTGTTCCAACTCAGCAGGCGTTGGCGGCCGGTTGTCGAAACCGATGACGTAGCCACGGACTTGAGTCGCCCCCACGAACGTTCCCAGGTTAACGCCGCTACCTTGTCTTTCCAGTCGCACGAAATAGTCATCAAGAGTGCGCCAATCAACGGTCAGGTTATAACGGCGGTTGAAGTCTTCCTGCTCCTTTAGGATCTTTTCATTGACCGGAGCAATCGACTCACCCTCGCCGGTTATCTCTGTGGTCACACCCATCATCACTTTGCTCATGGCGCGTGGGTCGATCAGGAGAAACGTTTCTGATTGGCCCAGCAGGTCAATGAAACCTGGAGACACCACCATGCCGGTGGCATCAATGACACGCGTAGCCTTCGCGCTTGGAAGGCGGCCAATCCTTACAATTCGATCACCCTTGACCGCCAGATCAGCGCGCGAACCAGCGCGACCGGAACCGTCGATGATGGTTCCATTTTTGATCAGCAGATCGAATTCCGGCGTTGATTGAGTCGTAGCGTTGGGCACGAGAGAGAAGAGAACCATGATTGCCGGCAGCAAGGCGAGCGAAGCTCTTGTTAACATCAGTTCACCATAGAGTTGGGTTGATTGCAGCGCCGAATCGTAAACATTGGGGCAGGGGAGCGCAAGGCTTGAGTAGGACAGGCATTCCTGCCTGTCGGTCGTTGGTCAGAGACTTGTGTGATCCACACGAGATGCTTGTCAACCTTCGACAGACAGGAATGTCTGTCCTACTCATGTGACTTTCATCAGACGCGCCCGTAGAATTCAAGAACGTGACCACCCAACCCATAACACTCAGCCAAATTGCAGAATTGACCGGCGGCCAGTTAACTGGGGACGGCAGTCTGCCGGTCACAGACGTCATCCACGACTCCCGACAGGCTGGTACTGGAACGTTGTTCGCGGCCGTCCGCGGCGAATTGTTTGACGCGCACAAGTTTGTTCCGCAGGTTTTGGAACAGGGAGCTGCCGGCGTCCTTTCTGAACAAGAACCGGCGGCTGATCTGTTGAAGCAGGCCGCTTGGATTCGGGTGGAAAACATCCGTCGCGCCATGGCTCTTGCCGCTGCTGAAGTCCACCGTCACCCTTCGCGCGAGTTACAGCTTGTCGGGATCACCGGGACTAATGGCAAGACCACAACGGCATATCTCGTGGCCTCTATTCCTGAAGCCGCAGGCGAACCGGTAGCGATGACTGGAACCGTCGAGTATCGCCTTGGTCCGGAGCGCAGCAAAGCCGGGCGTACTACGCCGGAAGCGACGGACATGCAACGAATGCTGCGTCGGGCGGTCGAGGCCGGATGCAGGACTGCCGTGATGGAGTGTTCGTCGCAGGCGATGGATTTTCATCGCTGCGATTCTCTCGATTACGCGGTCGCCGTTTTCTCAAATCTCACTCGCGATCATCTCGACTATCACAAGACCATGGAGAACTACTGGTACGCCAAGCAGCGTTTATTTGACGGCCGCCTGGGATCAAAACCGCGCACTTCGGTTATCAATGTCGACGATCCATACGGACTCGAGTTGGCGGAAGCGTTAGAAGAAGAAGGGCTCGCAGTTGTGCGTTACGGAGTCAAGTCAGACGCACAGGTGATGGCCAAAGACGCGGAGTTTTCACTCGATGGTATGCAGTTCAATCTCGTCACGCCTGCAGGCACGCAGGAGTTTCATTCGCCTTTGGTTGGACCACCACACATCTATAACACTCTGGCAGCCGTCGCGAGCGGACTGTCGTTGGGATATGGAATGGAGGTGATTACCAGAGCTCTGGAGAAATGTACGGGCGCGCCGGGACGCTTTGAGAGAGTCCCGCACGCGGGTGGTTTTGCCGTCGTAGTTGACTATGCGCACAGCGACGATGCGTTGCTAAACGTACTGCGTACCGCCCGAGATGTAACCAGGGGTAAAATCATTACAGTCTTCGGGTGTGGGGGCGATCGCGACCGCTCGAAGCGCGCGCCGATGGGTGAAGCGGCGGGCAGCTTGAGTGACGTTGTGATTTTGACATCCGACAATCCGCGTATGGAGGACCCTGAGCAGATACTGGCAGACGCGGAGGTAGGGATTAAGAAAACCGGGAAGCCTTACAGAAAGATTGCCGACCGGCGCGAGGCGATTCACCAGGCTATTTCCGAAGCTAGCGGCAACGACCTGGTGTTGATTGCGGGTAAAGGCCACGAGGATTACCAGATTCTTGGCCGCGAAGTATTTCACTTCGACGATAAAGAAGTCGCTCGAGAAGCATTGGCGCATGTTGCCCGGTAAGAGAGATTGTAGGGGCGTCCCTCTGTGGGCGCCCCGGTTGGGCCAGGAAAGGGGGCACCCACGGAGAGATGCCCCTAAAATGTCGATGTCAGGCATCAAAGAAAGCTGATGGATAGAATAACTACAAAAACCCGGATTGCTTTGGTGGTGCTTTGTGCCCTCGCTTTGTCGGCGTCTGTCCTCTTTCTTTTACGGCGTCGCGCTCAAGCCGTACCCACCAAAGCGGCCGTCAGCAGCATGTCCGTCCCGGATTCCAGCAACTATCGCAATCCAAAAAAGATCGCGAACCTCAAAGACCTGGCCGTCAAAGAAAGCAGCGGCATCGTCGCTTCACGAACGACCCCCGGATTGTATTGGACACACAACGATTCTGGAGATGGACCATTCCTTTACGCCTTTGACGAACGAGGGCAGAGCCGGGGCGTTTGGAAAGTAACCGGCGCGAAGGCACGCGATTGGGAAGGGATTGCGGCAGGGCCGGGTCCGGATTCGACGAAGAATTATCTTTACGTCGGCGACATCGGTGATAACGG
>JBGTCM010000147.1:0-21667 GCA_041748795.1 Pyrinomonadaceae bacterium | reverse complement strand
TTCCCTGGCGGACCACCATTGCATGGCGCTATGAGTACTGTGTTCGAGCAGATCGAATTGCTGGGCTACGGGGGCAGCGCGTTTCGCGGGCTGTACGCTGATTTTCTCGGCCAGGCTGCCGGCGTATTAAAGAAGTCAGCGCTCCGGAAAGTTGCCGAGCAATTCCGTGAGAGCGAGGCGTCGTGGCGGGCAATATCGGATGCAGCGCTGCCAGATTCGATCCCACTGCTCAAAGAGACCCGCGAGGCTCTCACCCGCAGGTCGGTTCTGATTCGGAAACCCCGTACTACGGCGATCGACAAAGAGCTAGAATCCCTTCGAGATCGTCTTAAACACCTGCACGAGAGAAGTGCAAAAGAGCTGTCACTGTCAAAGGTTGACACGCTGGACCTGTTTGGAGCGATTAGTGAGCGCGTGCTCGAAACCGAGAAGATCGAGCGCGCCGCGTTTACCGAGCTCAGCAGTATCGTCTGACAATAAGTTTAGAGACGGCCGAGAATAGAATTGTTCTGCCATCACGAAATATGAATGCGGAGCATCCGGTTAACATCAAGCTGAGGCATTATTCGGCTCGCAGAGCAATTTCATTAATACCGCGGCTTCAGCCCGGTTGTTAGTGATCGTCGGTGAAAGAGAAACCGTTGAACGGTTTTTGTTAAATTCGAGGTGATGAAAACAATTCGTTGGGGCATCATAGGTTGCGGCGACGTCACTGAGGTCAAGAGTGGTCCGGGATTTCAGAAAGCGGACCATTCACGGTTGGTGGCAGTGATGCGTCGCAACGGCCATTTGGCCAGGGATTACGCCGAACGACACAACGTGCCGCGTTGGTACGACGACGCGTCCGCTTTGATTCACGATCCGGAAGTTGATGCCGTTTACATTGCCACACCACCTTCGTCTCACAAGCAGTACGCAATTATGACGGCCGAGGCAGGCAAGCCCATTTACGTCGAGAAGCCTATGGCTCTGAACTTCGCCGAGTGCCAGGAGATGATTGAAACCTGTCGCCGCGCCGCGGTCCCTTTGCTGGTCGCTTACTACCGGCGAGCTTTGCCACGCTTCATTAAAATCAAGGAGCTCATCGATGCCGGGGCGATAGGTGAAATACGATTCGTTAATGTCACATTGTATCAACCAACCGCACCTGAAGATCTTTCCTCGGAGTTACCCTGGCGTGTAGTACCTGAAATCGCCGGCGGTGGCCGCTTCGTGGATTTGGCCGCTCACACGCTCGACTTTCTTGATTATGCGCTGGGCCCAATCGTCGACGTTCACGGCCTGGCTTCAACGCAGACAGGGAAATACAGGGTTGAGGACATTGTTACCGGCACCTTCCGATTTCAATCAGGTGCTCATGGAATCGGCGTGTGGTGTTTCAGTGCGTATGAAAAACGCGATGTCACGGAGATCGTAGGCAGCGAAGGAAGAATTTCATTTTCCACATTTGACGCGGAACCAGTGAAGCTTATTACAGCCGAAGGCGCGGTTGACTATGCATTCGACTACCCTCAGCACATTTCGCAGCCGTTAATACAAACTGTGGTGAATGAATTGATCGGATTGGGTCGGTGTCCCAGCACCGGTGAGTCGGCTGCGCGCACTTCCTGGGTGATGGACCAGATGCTGAAGCCAGGATGACTGTACTTCAATCAACAGGGACGATTAATGTCATGGTCGGGGGTGTCACCATGCAGGAGGCTGCGAAGCAGCCGGACAGAATACTAGCCCAACGCGCAGCGAAGCGGCGCGTGGGGAATTACACCACCTGGCCTGCGAAGCTGGCGATGGATATTAGTACTCACGAATGTAGCCACGGCATCAGAATTTGAAGAAAATATCTTTGGTGCTGATCTCTACCGCCAGCTTCGGAGGCTCCGACCTTTTCAGGTGCTGTCCCCCACGCTCCGCTTCGCTGCGAGTGGGGCTCGTGTTCGGTCCGGTTGAACCTAAAGAAAGCTGATTTTGCTAAGAATTTGCGGCATCTTGGCTGATCACCCACCGGTTACATCGCCGTTTCGGGAATTGTCCCAAGTGAGGACAATTAAGCCAGGAATGGCAATTGTCAACCGTTATTAGGATTTTTCGCTGAACGCGAAGACCTGAAACAGGTCCGGCGCCCGGCTTCCGCTTGTTTCACTTTGAAGAAATATTTGCATGTAGACGGTTTATGAGTTAAATAACGACGACTTCATTCAACAAATCTTTGACGACTTAACAGCCTGCCCGGACTTTTTAGGAAAGCTACGCAACGTGACACAAATCGCCTTCGCCGCAGAAATCCAGGGACGACTCCAAAACGAGAAAACTTATAACCAGCCGCTGATCGCCGTAGGTCGTAATCCGGCGACTTGTCAGATCGTTTTTGACCAGCAGCAATGGCCCACCGTCTCTCGCCAGCACGCAGAATTCCGGTTACAGAACGGACTGTGGACGGTGTCCGACAAGGGTTCCACCTACGGCACGTTTCTCGACGGGCAGTTGTTAAAGCAGCCGGCACAGTTACGCGAAAATTCTCGCGTCCAATTTGGACCCGGCGGACCAATTCTGGTCGTTACCAGAATCGAACAAGAGGTCCCCGCAACTGCGAAGGACGCGCAGCGCCTGGCGCCTCGGTCTCAGTCCACTCCCAATGTTCAGCCCGCGCCACCGAAGCCGCCCGCCGCCGCTCCTCAAGTGAGGCAGGCGCAGCGTGTCTTTGTTGACATGTCAGGCACAGGAACACAGGGACTTCACAGGCTGGAGCTCACCAAAGAAGTTACACGTTTCGGACGCGACCCCGAGGTAGAAGGCATAATCGATGCGGCCGCGGCGGTTGTCTCGCGCCGTCACGCAGAGATCCGCCGGCAGGATGGAAAGCATGTGCTGTTTGATCTGGGAAGCTTTAACGGAACGCTGCTCAATGGCCGCCGAATTGCCGAGCCCGAGCCGCTTCATCACAACGATAAAATTGAACTCGGTCCCGGAGGCCCAACAATCAGTTTTGTTGATCCCTCCAATCCGGTGCCACGCCCCGCACAGCCTCCGGCTCCACACATTGCGCCCGCGCAATTCCAGGCAGGAGCATCTCCATCTGCGAGAGCGATGGGAACCATGGTCATTGGTTCCGAGAGTCCGCTTCAGATCAGTCACGCCGGCATTGGCGATAGACCACAGATCTTTATGGAGAGACGATTCGGTGACTCCGGTCAACTCACTATCGGTCGCAGCGAGGAATGCGACATTCGGCTGGACGGTCTATTGATATCCAATCGTCATGCTTCTGTTTTGAATACTACTGCGGGTGTGGCCATCGAGGATCTTGGTTCTTCAAACGGCACCTATATCAATGGCCAGCGCATCTCCGGTCGAAAACCGGTCCAGCCCGAAGACGATATTCAAGTTGGACCCTTTCTTCTAAAAGTGCATCCGCAACTCGGTGTCGCCGTCTTTGACACACGCTCGAAGACGCGGATTGATGTTTTCCAGGTTACCAAGGAAGTACCAAATCGATCGGGTGGTGGGAAGGTCAGATTATTAGACGAAGTCTGTTTGAGTATTCAGCCTAACGAGTTTGTCGGACTGTTGGGTCCGTCGGGCGCCGGTAAGTCGACGCTCATGGACGCACTCAACGGCATGCGGCCAGCCTCGAGTGGTGGAGTCTTCGTTAACAATCTGGATCTCTATCAACACCTGGAGTCGCTGAAGCAATCGATTGGATATGTCCCACAGGACGATATTATCCATCGCGAACTGACGGTCTATAACACGCTTTATTACGTAGCGCGCTTGCGGCTCTCCCGCGATATCTCGACCAAGGAAATCAACCAGATTGTCGATGAGGTGATGGACGTTACCGGACTGTCAGAACGGCGTGACGTCCCCATTTCCCAGCTCTCAGGAGGACAGCGCAAACGCGTTTCCATAGCCGTTGAGCTTATTACTAAGCCTTCCGTCATTTTCCTCGACGAGCCGACCTCTGGACTCGATCCGGCGACCGAGGACAAGGTCATGAAGCTTTTCCGCCAGATCGCGGAATCTGGCAGGACAGTGATCCTCACCACGCACGCGATGGAAAACGTGAAGCTTTTTGACAAGATCGTGGTGATGATGCGAGGCAAGCTGGTTTTCTATGGTAAGCCGCATGAGGCACTGGCCCACATTGGCGCCGACAGCTTCAAAGATCTATACGACAAACTTGAAGCGCCGATTAGTGAGCGCCTGTCCAAAACCCAAGGAAACATGTCCAAGGAGCAGGCCGCCGAAGAAGTGGCAGAGCAATGGAAGCGCCGCTTCATGGGCACTGAGCAGTACAGGTGTAACGTGGCAGATCCACTAAGCGCCTTCTCCAAAACTCCACGGCAGGCAGCGCCCGCAAAGCGACGAACCACAATCGTCGATTCGACTCGACAGTGGGCCACGCTGTCGCGCCGGTACCTCGGTGTGTTGGGACGCGACAAATTTAACCTGTTCATTCTCTTTGCACAGGCCCCGATTATTGCGTTTCTCACCTACCTGGTGGTTGGCGACAACGCCCAACGGGATTTTGCATACTTCATTTTGGCCCTGGTCGCGCTTTGGTTTGGCACCTCCGTCGCTTCCAGAGAAATCATTCGCGAACGCGCAGTTTATAACCGCGAGCGGATGGTTAACTTGAGGCTACTACCCTACATAGGTTCGAAACTATTTGTACTGATGCTAATCGTAAGCTTCCAGTGTGTTCTGCTGTTTGGCACGCTAAAGTTCCTCGATGTCACATCGCTGATGAGTTTGCCGGGTTACCTTCTGGGCATTCCCCAACTGATGATCATGGTCCTGACCGGCATGGTGGGCGTTGCACTCGGTCTGTTCATCTCGGCGGTCGTAAAAACTTCCGAGATGGCCACAAGTCTTGTGCCGCTCATTTTGATTCCGCAGATTCTCTTTTCTGGTTTGGTTGGAGTCCCGGTTTCTTTAGCGAAAGTAGTCGGCGTGGCAATGCCTGCAACGTGGGCATTTGATGAAATGAAACGTTTGTCAGGTCTCGAGGTTTTGCGTGGCCAGGACGAAGACGCCGAGCCTGCCGAGGACAACGACGGACGCGGGCTCTACAAACAGATCGAACATGAGAACGACGCGAGCATTGCGGATGCACGGGAGAAAATCGACGAATACAAGTCCGATGCGGAGAGAAACTCGAAGGACTTCGAGAAGAAGATGGACCAGTACCAAAAAGACCTAATGGCCGGGCTCTTACCTAGCAAACCGACTCCGCCGAAACTTGGACCGGCGCCGGAGATAGCGGAGGCTACTCGAATCCCCGACGATCTCAGTGGTTATGTCGATTTTTTCCACCCGTGGGGAGGGCATTTCACAAATCTGGCAGTGCTGCTGATGATGCTTTTCGTATTTCTAGGTGCGACAGGAATTTCGCTGCGCGCTCAGGATATTTGATAACAGCGGTACAGAGTACAAGCTTCAGCTTGCGTCTGGCAGAAGAAGCAATCTGAAGGGTTTATTCTAAACACACGTTAACAGGCGTACAGAATACAAGCTTCAGCTTGCCTCTTGCGCAAGAGGCAGCTGAAGGCTGTACTCTACGCACCTGTTAACCACATTGACGTCCTTGGTTGAGTGCTGTAAAAGCAGCGTGCAATTAAGAGACACACATAAGGAGCCAACCAATCATGTTCACTAGTTCATTCGTTCGCAAAGCGTTGATGTTTGCGTTTTGCTGCTGCGCAGTTGTGGCGCTGGCCACAACTACCACAACTATTCCCAACGCTGCCGCCGATTTTACAGGGCGCGAAATTCTAGCCGTAACGCGCATCGCTCACGGCGGTGCTGATTATGCAAATATGCAGAATGTCACTGTGCAAGCTAGCGGTTTCGTGAACGCAGCTGCCTTTGGCGGCATGGGCGCCAACCCGCTGGGGGCAGTGGCCGAAGTAAAACTGAAAATTACGGACTACCAGGATAAGCAAATGAGAAGGCGCCTTGATGTCGTGCCTAATGCGATGCTTCCCGGCCGCACCTATCTCGTCTACACGGGCTCAACGGGTGGCGGAATGATCTTCGGCAACGAGTTTCGTGTGAGCGAAACCGCTGCTTCACGTCATTGGGGAATGATGGGCTTTGACACACTCAATCGAGCGATTGATGGCCAGCTTGTCACGGCACGCCAAAAAGATGAAGGCAATGACTACGTGGTGGAAGTTAAGTTTAATCCTCAGGACACAGTGCGCTACTGGATTAACATGCGGACTTTCCTGATCGATAAGATTTCAACGCGCTACAACAGCCAGGTGCTGATTGAAGAAGATCGCAGCGACTATCGGAGAGCCGATTGTATGATGCTGCCGTTTCACATCGTGACTCGGCTGCAAGGCCAGCGTTTGGCAGACCTGCAAATTGATAGCTACGACCTGAAGAGCAGCGTCCCGGCTGCAACGTTCACAATCACTACCGTCAATCGATAGCCCTCGGCTAGGCGCGCGATCAGGGCTCATTCTGTAGGGGTGTCCCTCTGTGGGCACCCCTTCCATTGCGACCTCGACGAATTTTTGAGCGAGGTATGGAAGAAGGGGGTGCCCACGGAGTGACACCCCTACAATTTCTACCGGCGAGTGACGAAAATGGACGATAAACAACTCCTCGAGACGTGGGAAATCCACGATCGAATAAACATGTATTTGCTTGATGCGATCGATCCTGAACATTTGAAGGATCTGGCGGCATCCAGGGGGCGCAATGTCGGTGAGCAGTTTGCGCACATTCACAACGTCCGCTTGATGTGGTTGAAGCAGGCGGCGCCGGAACTAATCGGCGAGCTCTCGAAAATTGAGAAAGAAGTAGCGGCAGATAAGCGCCTGCTGCAGAAGTCTCTTGCCGAATCAGGACCCGCGATCAATAAGCTCCTGACTCAGAGCATTGAGTCCGGTGGCAAGGTCAAAGGGTTCAAGCCTCACGTCGTAGCGTTTCTTGGGTATCTCATCTCACACGAATCCCACCATCGAGGACAGATTGCTCTGTCGCTCAAGCAATCCAACCACCCAGTCAGCAAGAAAGTTCTCTTTGGTATTTGGGAATGGGGCGTTAGATAGCTGTGCCCTGCAAAACTGTAGGGGTGGCACTCCGTGGCCGCCCCTGTCTCGATACACAAACGCCGCCCTCGCAAAGAAGGGGCGGCCACGGAGTGCCGCCCCTACAATCTTCACCGCCGATTAACTGAATTCGCTATTAAACGATTGCCTGCCGATATGAACATCAATCCCAAAGCCTCATCCGTAATAAAACGCTCATCAAGTTCTCGTAAACGAATTAACCTCTGAGTTTCTCCTGTGTGAATGTTCACGCCCGCGAGGCCATTACCCTCGACTCCCCTCAGGTCTGTATAGAAATACATCCATTGGCCGCGCAACGCCGCGAGTCGATCCTTGTGCCAGAGGAAACGCGAGAGTCGTTCGAGCTGATGCGCAGGATCGATGCGGTCGAGCAATCGCTCGTCAAGGTCGCCAGTAGTTCGACGACGTACGAAATCACCAGGCGAGGGAATTGAAGACGCGGAAGGCATTGAAGGCAGTGCAGGCATCGAGGCTCCGTTCCGCGATAGATTCCTGACTCGCGAGATCACGCCGAATTGTTTGAAACGCGAAGCCGCATATTGCCTCGCGTAGTTGCGAGCTGAATCGGTGGCCAGCGCTTGCAGATTCGACACTGAAGTCCGCGCTGCCAGACCTGACCAGCTTAACCCACCGACTGCGCGCGCGATTTGCACTCCCCTGAAAGCAGTCGTGGCTGCCCCGCCGTAGCGGAAATATAACGACGCCGCCCGCGCAGTGATTGCCGCAACGGTGCGAAAGATTCCCCGGCCCGGGGGCGTGTGACGAGCGCGCCAAAGCTCCTGGCCACTCGCGATATTGAAGGCGGCGATTTCCGATTGTCCTCCAACAACGATGGCCCCGCTCTCATTCAGAACTCCAAACGAGGCCCGCTCCACTCCGTGCTTGACGCGCGATCGGCGTTTGCCGGTTTGTGCATCGATAACGATCAGGTCGTCGCGATCGGCGACCGCGATGCTCGAGGGATCGGGCAAAACAAGATTAGTAATGCCTTTATCTGCGCCTTTATAACGCCATAAGACTTTTCCGGTGCGCACGTCGATTGCACTCACGCCGTATGATCCACGTTCGACATTAGCGCCGTCTTTCAAACGCGTAAACTGCCCGCCCGTTCGAACGTATAACACGCTGTCAATCAAAACTATTTCCGGCGTAAGGCCAAGGTCTTTTGCTTCCCACTCAGTATCCCCGGTCGAGCGCGAGATAGCGCGCACACGCCCGCGGCTTGAGGTATAGACAAACGCTTCGTCAAAAATCGGATCGGCTTCGGTTAGCGCGAGACCTTCTTCATTGACGCGATATTTTTCGCGAAGCCGCGACTTGCCTGAGCGAGCGTCGAACGAGGTCAAGCCTTCATAGAAAACATACAGCCGGCCTTCAACGAAGACGGGCGGACGGTAGTTGTCGAGCGTATACGAAACCTCTCCATCCTCGGGCCAGCGCGAAGGCATCATTTCGACTTCGCTCACTTCGTACTTCCAAATGTCCTCGCCGGAAGAAAGATCCAGTACATACAGAATTGGGCGACGCTTGAATCCGCTTTCCGGCTTGCCCTTCGCGTCTTTTGTAAGGACCACGGCGAGCAAGTTTGCGGCCGGGTCAACAGCCATCTGCATTACGCTGCCTCGAATCTTGTCGCTCTTCCAGATGGCGTCGCCCGAAAGAATGTCCACAGCTTCGACTCGGGTGCGATCTCCTTTTTCGAGATTCAGCAAGAGTAAATCTGTGGCCGGAACCGGCGCGACGTCTGTCTCATCCAGCGAGACATCCTTGCGTCGCCACAGCGTTTCGCCGGTTGAGGCGTCGATCGCGTAAAGCGATTTCTCCGTGCCGGCGACTAGCACGCCCATTTCCGTTGTTTGATAGAAGCGAACGTTTTTGTCGAGCTTCGCCGTCCAGGTTTGAGCCTGCAGATCTGGAGTAGTATTGAAGAGTAAGGGGAGTAAGACGATAGCGAGAAAAAGCTTCTTCATGTGATAAGGATACCAGAAAGTTGTCGGAGGTTCTTAGCCGGCTACTGTGCTGTCATTGGTTTTGTTGAACTTGATCAAGGATCAGCCTGGGGGGCTGTCAGATAGTAGCCGGTGGTCGCAGCCTTGCGGAGACCACCGGAATAGAAAGAGAAAAGAACCTGCACCCAGGAGGGGTGCAAGAAAATTTCTGGCACCACTCCGAGGTGCAAACGAGGTGTTTGACCCTCTCCGGTGATCTTCGCTTCGCTACGACCACCGGCTACTTTCTTTTGAACCCTCCGGGTTGAGCGTGATGCCGCCAGCGTTTCCGTATGCGATTCGCGCTGTAAATCTGCTATTCTTGTCGCTCTCTATTGAAGGCGTTTCATCGTTCCCGTCGCGCTTTTCCAGTTAGGTTTTTCCAATGCAAGTTCATTTCGCAAAGACAAGTATTATTTGGTTCTTTAGAACGCTGGGGCTTCTTGCGTGTTTGTCCTGCGCGGGTCTGGCGCAAGCTCAGTCTTTCGACATAGCCAGTCCGTCGCCGGTTCGAACGAACGAGGTGACAGGCACGATCACCGCACGCGATATCGGCGATCCGCGTTTGACGGATCACTACTACGCTTTCACAGGAACTCCTGGCGATGTGCTGATTACCATCGATAGCCGGAATCTCAACGGCGATGTCGACGTGTTTACTTCAGCAGGTTTGCGCCCGCTCCTGAAGATCACGGTCTACTCAAGCAATTCATCCCCGATCACAAAGAGTATCTATTTGAGGAAGCGGGAGGATCTGATCCTTCGCGTCGAAGCTCGCACTCCCAACGACGACGTAGGCACCTACCGGCTCAATTTCGGCGGATCATTTGAACCCATTACGGGTGGCCCATTGCTGGCTGAAGCGCAGCCGGAGGGTGAACAGCCGATTTCGTCTGCAAGCCCCAGGAAAGGACGACGCGTTTCTTCTGTAGGCGCGCGCATCGATGAACCAGCCGCCCCCGAAGTGGCTGCGGCGCCCACGCCTGAGCCCACACCAGCAGAGTCAACTGCGACATCGTCAACGCCGGTTGAGTCGACTGAAGCGAAGCCTGCTGAATCGCGTGAAGAGGCGAGAGTAGTCCCGCCGCGAACACCCACCAGAGTTACGCGGGGACGTCGTGGCTCGACCCGAAGAACACGTACAACTCCGGCTCCGAGAGTGGAAGAACCAGCAACATCACCCAGGGTCGAGGAATCCGCAACGACACCGACGGCGCCCGAGCGAAGATCGATAAGAAGAGGCGGAACGGCGCGACGTAACGCCGAGCCTGAATCTCCTGTCGAGACAACTGCCGAAATCGGCCCGAGATTAGTTATCGAGACAAACGATGGAACGCTTATCAACCGTTACATGAGCAGCGTGAGAAGGGTCACGGTTGAAAACGGCCAGGTGGTCGTCGTGGGTAAGGACGGAAAGATTGAGAGAATTGCCCTCGCGAGCGTTTTGCGGATGTCGATTGCGCCTTGAGCTATTTCGGGGTCTCGCCGGATTGCAGAGACGCCAAACGTTGCTTGAACTGCGGTAGGTCCTGGCTGGTTGGGGCTACCTTCTCCAAACTTGCAATCGCCTTTTCTGCTTCTTTAGCATCGCCTTTCTGAAGGTGCATATAAGCGATACTTGCCAGAGTGCCCACGTCATCCGGTTTCTTCGTCAGCGCAATCTTGAACCATTTCTCAGCCATGTCGTAATGGCCGCCCTCCAGGTTAGCCGCGCCTAGCATCACCACTACATCGTAATTGTCAGGCCTCAGCTGATTCGCCTTCAGCAGAAACTCAACGGCCTGATCGTAACGCTGGATCTGATATTCAAGCTTGGCGGCATCAACCTGCGCGTCAAAATTTTGCGGTTCGTTTCGCGCTTTGGCCATCGACGCCTGGACCTGCGCAAAGACCTTTTGCGGATCCTGTCCTTGTCCGGATTGAATCGGTGGATGGTCAGCCGGAAGGTTCTGACCGTCAGCCATAGCCATCGGCGCGGCGGCGCGCTGGCTCATGTTGCTGGCAAAAAGGAAGCCGATGATGAAGCCGAACAACACACCGATGATTACAAATAAAAGATTGTCTCGTGTCATATGTCAGTCCTTTGTCGTTTAGATAGGACACTTGTGCCCGGTCATGCGGACAAGTCCGCCCTCTAAACGACCGCGGGTTAGGTTAACTTCATTGCGTCTTTTTACACTACTTTCCCGCTGCCTCCGCCGATTTAGCCTTCTCAATTCTTTCCGAAAGCGCCTGGCCTAATTCGGAGTTGGTTGGCGTCTTCTGTAGCAATCGCTGCCAGTAGTTGATTGCATCACGGTAATTCTTCGCTTCAAACGCAGCGCTACCGGCAAGCTCCAAAGCTTTCGGATTCTCCGGATCGAGCGCCAATGCTTTGCTGATTAACTCGCCTGGTTGGCCCAGCAAGCTCTTACCATTTGCCATCCCCATCGCAAAAGCATAGTCGGCCCAAACGTCCGCATCTTCCGGCTTTAAAGAGGCTGCCCTGGCGTAAGCATTACTCGCCTCGCTGTAATTCTGCAACGTCAAATAGGAGCGGCCCAACATGCTCCATCCCGCCGCATCGCCCGGGTTCTGTTCCATGCGCTTCGCCAGTGACGCGACGTTAGCCTCGATGTCCGATTGTGACATGGGCGCATTCGGACGCGCACCTTCGGCAAACGGCGCTCGACTTGTACTCGGCGTTGCAGACATCGCCGCTGGATTGCCGATGCGAAAATACAAGGCCGTTGCGATTACAGGTAAAAGGATCGCTATCGCGTAAACGGGTCGGCGATTAACGGTTATATCGGTCCCTTTCTCTTTTAGCACCGTCTCGCCGGCAGACACGTCATCAAGCAAACGTCGTTCAATCTCATCTCGGTCTTGTTGATATTGTTCCCCGCTAATAATTTTGTTCTGCAGGTCTGCTTCCAACTCTGAGAGCTGGTCGCGATAGACGTCGACATTTGCTTCCTTGTTCTGGCTGTCGGGTTCTTCCTGGGGGGCGGCTAGAAGGGTAGGAATCACAAACGCTAAAGCGATTGCCACAAACCCCGCGCAAGTGATCCAGAATAAAATCATGCGATCTCTTTACCTGCTTCTGTATCCAGCAGGGCCTTTGCCTGGCTGCGCTCTTCGGCGGAAAGCGGGGTGTCAACTATCACGTCACGACGGCGCTTCACATACCGGAAAAGTATGACCAGACCGGCCGCCAGGAGAATGAATGGTCCAAACCATAGCACGTACGTCACCGGTCTGACTCGCGGCCGGTAAAGCACGAAGTCGCCGTAGCGCGCAGTTAGAAAAGTAATGATCTCCTCATCGCTCTTCCCGGCTTTCATCTGTTCGCGAACTTGATTGCGAAGGTCCACAGCGAGTTCCGCGCGGGAGTCAGCCAGCGTCTCATTTTGGCAAACGAGACAACGCAGCTCACGCGACAGGTTCAATACCCGTTCTTCGAGGACGGGATCATCGGCCATTGGCCGGGCCTGCTCTGCCATCGCAGGAATCACGACGGAGCACAGTGTCAACAGGAGAACCAGACATCGATATCGCCGTGCCGGTTTCATTTGTTCAATTCCTTTACCAGCGGAAGCATCTCTTTCTGCCATACGTCTGGCGTGATCGGCCCTATCCGCTTAAACCGAATCACGCCGTTCTTGTCGATCAAAAATGTTTCGGGAGCGCCGTAAACGCCGTAATCGATACTGACACGGCCGTCCAGATCAGACACGCTCAAGACGTAAGGATCGCCAAGCTCTTGCAACCACGCGAGCGCATCCTCGCGTT
Organism: Pyrinomonadaceae bacterium; assembly: GCA_041748795.1. Lineage (GTDB taxonomy): Bacteria > Acidobacteriota > Blastocatellia > Pyrinomonadales > Pyrinomonadaceae > PSRF01. The sequence continues at coordinate 8,826 of JBGTCM010000147.1, read as the reverse complement.
TGTCTTTGGTGTCTAGTCCGTAGATCGGCACCTCACCCGAGCGCTCTATTTCCAACAACATGGGATGCTCTTCGCGGCAGACAAAGCACCACGTAGCCCAAACATTGAGGAGCCAAACTTTGCCGCGCATTTCCTCGGCGGAGAAAGTTTTCGAAGGGTCGGCGAGCTGGTTTAACGTAAAAGTAGGAGCAGGTTTGTTGATCAGAGGCGAAGGAACTTCGTGCGGATTGCGAGTCAAGCCTATCGCAAGAAAGGCGACCAGCCCGAGAAAAAGAACAAGAGGAATTAGGTAACGCATCTTAAATCATTTCAATTCATTTGCCCGTTTAGTATTTCATCTGGCCGTTTAGTGTTTCATTGGGCCGTTTAGTTGGGGCACTTGTGCTCCACGTCGTTCGCGGCTTTGCCGCCTTCCGTGCGGTCAGGCTCTGCCTTACCGACCGAATTCTTTTAACTATGAGGCTGCGCCTCCGAGGCATAGCCTCAATACCAGAATCTCATTCCCGGAAAGGCAGGGCCTTTCCGCGGAAGGCGGCAGAGCCGCGCAGACGCAAACGCCGAGTCTCACGTCTCAGCTTTAACGCTGGCGGCGGCCATTGCCGGTGTTGCCTCAGTCTTCCGCACTTCCTTCGCCTCGCGTTGTTTCCTTGCAGCCAGCGCATATCGCCGATCCGTTAGTGCCAGCCCTCCTCCGAGGGCCATCAGCAGGGCCCCGCCCCAGATCCAGCTTACAAACGGCTTGAAGTAGACGCGCACGCTCCAGGCCCCATCGCTGACAGGCTCACCAAGTGAGATGTAGAGGTCTCGAAATAATCCGGTATTGATTGCCGTCTCCGTCATAACATTTTCCGACGCAGAGTAGGTGCGCTTTTCCGGATACATTTTCTCGACGACTTGTCCGTTTCGACTTACTTCGATCTCACCACGCGCCGCTCGGTAATTAGGGCCCATTACATTCGAGACCCCGTTGAAACGAAAAGTGTAACCGCCGGCGTCCACCGTTTGACCGATGCCCATACGAACGTCCTGCTCTGACTGGTAACCCGTGACGATCGTAACCCCTACAATGAAAACAGCGACGCCGATGTGGGCCAACTGCATACCATAGTAACTTCGGCTTTGGGCCCTTAGTTTTTGGAAAACATTAAGCTTGCCTGTCGTGCTTCTGACTCGTTCCCAAATATTCAGGAACGCTGTGAACACGATCCAGAGCGCCAGCATCAAACCAAGACTCACCAATGGCTTCCAGGTGCCGAGTACAAAGGGAAGCGTTAATGCAGCCGCAACGCTCGCCAGAAATGCCCACCGCAAACGCACCGCCAACTCCGGTAAACTCGCTTTCTTCCAGCGCGCGATTGGTCCCACCCCCATCAAGAACACTGCCGGAACCATCAGCGGCACAAACACACTATTAAAGTAGGGTGGCCCAACGGAAAGTTTGCCCATCCCCAACGCGTCTACGAAGAGAGGATAAAGCGTGCCCAACAAAACCGATCCAGCGGCCACCACCAGCAGCACGTTGTTTGAAAGAAGTAACGATTCACGTGAGACCACGTCAAACTTGCCACCCAGGCCGACCTGTTTAGCCCGCCAGGCATACAGCAAAAGTGAACCGCCAATTACGATTGCCAGAAAAATCAGAATGAAAATTCCGCGCTTCGGGTCGGTGGCGAAAGCGTGGACCGAAGTTAAAACCCCTGAACGGACCAGAAACGTGCCGAGCAGGCTTAAAGAAAACGCCGAGATTGCCAGCAGCACAGTCCAACTCTTGAAGCCGCCGCGTTTCTCCGTCACCGCCAGTGAGTGAATCAGAGCGGTACCGACGAGCCATGGCATAAACGAGGCGTTTTCCACCGGATCCCAAAACCACCAGCCGCCCCACCCAAGCTCGTAATAGGCCCACCAACTTCCCAACGCAATGCCGCATGTCAAAAACATCCAGGCTACGGTGGTCCATGGTCGAGACCAACGCGCCCAGGTTGCGTCAAGCCGGCCGCTTATCAAGGCGGCAATCGCAAACGCGAAGGCCACCGAGAAACCTACGTAACCCATGTAGAGCATCGGTGGATGGGCCACCATCGCCGGGTCTTGTAGTAGTGGATTAAGGTCGCGTCCATCCGCCGCTGCGGGAACCAGCCGATCGAATGGGTTGGAAGTGAGCAGCATGAACAGCAGAAAGCCGACGCTGATCACACCCATCACACTTAACACTCTGGCGACCATCTCTTCGGGAAGGTGGCGACTGAAAAGCGTGACGGCGACGGTCCATAGGCTGAGCATCAATGCCCAGAGCAACAACGAACCCTCGTGTGAGCCCCAGGTTGCCGCCAGACGATACTGCAGCGGCAGCCGCGAGTTTGAGTTGGTAGCGACGTTGAGGACCGAGAAATCGTTGGTGATGAAAAGATATGCCAGGCAGGAAAACGCAATAGCTACGAAGATGAACTGGGCCTGACCGGCAGGTGCAGCTACGGCTATCCACGATTGATTTCCGCGCGCCGCGCCAATCAGCGGCAGTGCGGCCTGGATGATAGCGAGCAGCAACGCCAGGATTAATGCAAATTGGCCGAGTTCAGGAATCATCTGTTTATGGCGTGTCGGGTAATTCTATTGATAGTGATATCGGCAGGCAATGATAGTCAGATCAGTACCTTTAACCGAACAAACCAAGCGATGCTCTTGCGTGATTCGCCGCGACCAGCAACCTGCGAGTTCGCCCTTCAGTGGTTCCGGTTTTCCGATTCTCAAACGGGGAGCGACTAGATTCTCTTATCAATTGATTGATTCGTTTTATTAGCCTTCGCTCGTGCTCCTGAAACCAGAGGTAGTCGTTCCAGGCTGAATCGGTAAACACAATCCTCATACATCGATTAGTTCTTTTTCGTGAACCTGGCCCGAATTCGTCTCTGAAATCGATTGGCGGAGATGAGCTGCATTGGCGGGACTAGTTAATAGATACGAAGTTTCTTTCCAGGAATTGAATTCATCCATCGGTAAGAGCACTACTTCTTCCCCCGCCTCGGTGGAGAGGACGATTGGCTCAGCGTCAGCAATTACTTGTGCAATTAGCTTCTCCAAGTTCTCTTTGGCGTCCTTCAGCGAAATGTTAATCATGACTGTGATTATTATAACTGATAAAGGACCTTTAGCTGACTCAACAACGCCTCACCCACACGCCCCAATAACCGTCGGGCTGCTGCCCGGGGAAACGTCCAGATCCTCACTTATCCACGATCGTCTTCGCGGCTTCTCTCTCATGTTTTGCGGCGTCTAGCGCCTGTCCCGCTTCCGGGGGCATGTAGTTCTCATCGTGTTTCGCCAGCACTTGATCGGCATAGAAGACTCCATCGCTTCCCAGGCGCCCCTGGGCCACGCAGCCTTTGCCTTCCTTAAACAGGTCGGGAAGAATTCCTTTATATACAACCGGCACAGTCTTCGCCGTGTCGGTTACAGTGAAGCGGACCGTTAGTCCATCGTTTTCGCGTTTAAGAGAACCGTCCTCAACCAGCCCGCCTACGCGAAATGCTCTATCGACCGGCGCTTCCCTGGCTGCCACTTGCGTAGGACTGAAGAAGAAAACCAGATTATTCTGGAAGGCACTTAGTACTAGTGCCGCTGCAATGCCCAGCCCCGCCAGCCCCGCAACAATAAACCCAATTCGTTTATGACGAAGTTTCATATATTACCTTCCGCGAATGAGTAGTGGAGACTATCCATCTAACGAGCGACTAATCTCCTGTTATCTTAGTAACAACTTCTTGCGAGTCGCGGAGCGATCTCATTAACACCGCGGCTTCAGCCCGGTGACAGACTCGCCTAGTTGAACTCCGAACCGTTTCTGACGGTTTCTCATGAACCAAACCAAACCGTTAGAAACGGTTCACTGAGGTGGTTCCGCCTGCAATCACCGGGCTGAAGCCACGGTGTTAATGAGATCGCTCCGCGTGACGGCGCTGCGCCATTTGGTGGTTGCCTCAGGCACGCTGAGTCCTCGTTGCGTCCCGTTCTTCTTCACCGTAACGACTTCCGCCGCTTTAGCACCGTAACCACTTCACCAACCATCAGCACGAGGGCAATCAGGTAAGAACCCCAGACGTAAAAGGCGTATCCGCCCATAGAAAAGAATTCAGACATCAGACCGTGCTCCTCGCAAACATCGAGGCGTTTTGTTCGCGTTCCTCAATGATGCGGCGCAGCCGAGTCAGCACAACGGCGACTGAATAAAGCCAGCAAGCCGCGAGCATTATCAGAAGAGCTGCCAGCATCGGCGGTGCGATCGATGGTTTGCCCATGATCCTAATTGTTGCTCCCTGGTGCAGCGTGTTCCACCACTGGACCGAGAAGTAAATGATCGGCACGTTGATTACGCCGACCAAAGCCAGTACGGCCCCCGCCTTATCAGCGCGCCGCGGGTCGTCGATCGCAGCCTGTAATGAAATAAAACCGGCGTACAGAAATAACAGAATTAACGTGGACGTCATTCGCGCGTCCCAAACCCACCATGTGCCCCAGGTAGGTTTGCCCCAGAGGGAACCCGTCACCAAAGATAGGAAGGTAAACATCGCTCCAGTGATTGCGATTGCCGAAGCCATCATTGAAGCCAGGCGTGCATTAAACGCCCACCCAATTCCTGCGTATACCGCCATCAACACATAAAGGAGCATTCCCATCCATGCCGCCGGTACGTGAATGAACATTATGCGATAGGCGTTGCCCTGCTGGAAATCGACAGGGGCGACAAAGAACCCGACGTACAAACCAACCACAAACAGAATGGCCGCCGGGATCGCAAACCACGGGATCAGTTTGCCCGCTAAAGGGTAAAAAGCCGCAGGGGATGCGTATTTATACAGGTTCATTTTCAGTATCGTAGTGTGGACTCGTGCGTTGTTCTTTGCTCTTTGTCAGTTTTTCGTCGTTAGTTGTTCGTTGTTCTGCATACGGCAGGACATTTGTTAATCCGTTATAAGAGTTGCAACGAACAACTGACAACTGACCACTGACAAATCCTATTCCAAAGAGATTCGCAATGCCGCCGACGTTGCCCAGGGCGCGAAAACCAACGACAAAACCGATACGGCAGCCAACAGCAAAAGGTTTGCTTGTGGGTCAGCGCCCATAATGCTCGCGTCAACAGCGCCCGCTCCAAAGATCAATACCGGGATATACAGCGGAAGAATCAAAAGCGCGACGAGTACTCCGCCGCCTCTTAGTCCCAGTGTTAAAGCCGCCCCAATCGATCCGATCAAACTCAGCACGGGCGTTCCCATTAGCAGGGAAAGGAAAAGTATGAAGAGCGTATCGGAAGACAGGCCAAATTGCACACCGATGAGCGGCGCGATTAATACCAGGGGAAGTTCAGACACCAACCACTGTGCCGCGACTTTACCCAGCACCACCAGATACAGCGGCTGCGGTGTTAGTAATAATTGTTCCAGCGTCCCGTCGGCATAGTCGTTCGCAAAAACTCTCCCGAGCGAGAGCATCGAAGCGAGCAGCGCCGCAACCCACACAACACCGGGTGCGATCGACTTCAGCAATTGAGTTTCCGGTCCAATGCCCAGTGGGAAAAGGCTAACGACGATGACAAAGAAAAAGAGCGTAGATAAAACGTCGGCCCGGCGTCTCCACGCCAGCATCAGATCGCGCGTGACCACCCAACGAAACATCGACGAAAGGGAAGGGTTGCTCACGAGTACGACTCTATTGGCGCCGGGCCGCCGCCGAAGTCGCCGAGTTCGAGCCGTTGAAACGAGCCGGCGGAGACGTTGAGTTCCTGGTGGGTGGCGACTACAGCAATACCACCGTTGCTCAAGTGTTCATCGAGTAGTGAATTGACTAAGCCCACGGCTGCCGTGTCCAGAGAAGCAAGCACTTCGTCGAGCACCCATAATGTCGCACCGGAAGTTACAAGCCGCGCGAGGGCCGCCCTTCGCCTTTGTCCTTCCGAGAGAAAACGCGCCGGCAAATCTTCCTTTCCGGCGAGTCCCGTTTTACTCAAAGCCCTGCCCGCCTCTTCACGAGTTATATGCGAACCGGAAAGACCGCAAGCAACGCGAAGGTTTTCCAGTGCGGTCAGTTCTTCCTTGATACCATTCCTGTGGCCCAGGTAAGTCAGCGAAGTCGCAAAGTCCTCGCCCAGCTTGCGAATGTCCGTGCCTTGCCAGCGGACCTCGCCACTTTCCGGCGTCAATAATCCACAAATAGTCCGCAGCAAACTTGTCTTTCCACTGCCGTTGGCCCCGGTCACCTGTACAAACCCTCCCGGCGCAAGATTTAAATTCAAATCGCCGAATAGGGTTCTGCCGCCACGTATGCATCCGAGGTTAATAAGTTCCAACATGTGCTGTAGATTCCAGTAGGAGTGGAAAGAAAGAGAATTCTAGCGAATCATGTCATCAACATCAAAGACGCGTTGCCGGAGAGGGCGAGTAGGCCCGAAGGGCCGAGAGTGGATAGCCACGCCCGTGAGGGCGTGGTCACCAGCAAATCTCTCTAAAGGCCCAAAGGGCCGACATTAACGTCACTTACTGTCGGCACTTCGCGCCTCAGAATCATTTTAAGTTCGTGATCCACGCCCTTACGGACGTGGCTATTGACTACCTGCCCTTCGGGCCTGCACAAATCTTGTACTTGCTTGCCTACCTGCATGTTTTCAGATAAAAGACTTCCGTGCCAACGAGTTGATGTACGCTTAATTAACAAACCCCCAATGCCATCATCCCGCGATTCTATTGAGCGTGACGCTCAGGTCATGCAACTCTACGAACAGTTGTTAGAAGTCGAACAGCGGCTGATCCCTACCGGACTGCACACGTTTGGCCGAGCAGCGGAGCTGAAGGAAAAGGCAGATCTGCTGCGTATGGTCGCGTCTTATGACAGGCCGGAACAAGGTGCGGAGGCTTTGTCTAAGCTGGTCGCCGAAGCACTGGGCGTTTGCGGTTATGATGCGCTGGTCCAGGAACGATCGACCAGTGAAATAAAGGAATTGATTGATGGCGTGGTGACGGAAGCAGTGCAACGGTTTTGTGATTATGGAGCCGCCGCTGCCTCAGGTTGGCTACACGCGAAAGCGGGAGTCGAGCGCGAGAAATCCCTGCCGACGTTTTCTCTGCTCACTAGTATTTCTGAACAACTCGATTCCAATAACGAGATTGAGTCGCTAGTGCGAGCCCTGCGAGGTGAATACATCGAACCAGGTCCGGGCGCTGACATCGTTCAAAATCCTCAGGTACTTCCAACCGGCCGGAACACACATGCGGTTAATCCATATTCAGTCCCTTCGCAAGTCGCGTTCGATCGCGCGCAACACACTGCCGATGCGTTGCTAAGTCGCTACATGCACGAACACGGTCGCTATCCGCGCGCACTGGCATTGGTTCTGTGGGGACTCGACAACATCAAGACGGCAGGCGAAGGCGTGGGCCAGGCGCTGTGGTTACTGGGCGTGCGTCCTGTTCGCGATGCATTGAACCGCGCTACCGACGTCGCCGTGATCCCGTTGGAAGAATTGAAGCGCCCGCGTATTGACGTGGTGATGACGGTGTCAGGCATCTTCCGCGATCTCTTTACGCCGACCATGACGTTACTTGATAAGGCCGTGCGACGTGTTGCTGCACTTGATGAGCCTCTCGACCTGAATTATGTGAGGCGCAATATCTCCGAGAGCATGGCGGATGGTGGCTCGGATTTCGACGACGCAGTGACCCGCGTATTTTCAAATGCGCCGGGCAACTATGGTACGAACGTAAACTTTATGGTGATGGATTCTCAGTGGGAAACTGAGGAAACATTGGGTGATCTGTTTGTTACTCGCAAATCTTTCGCGTACACACGCGACTCAAAAGGCCGAACGGTTGAAGGGCGAGAAGCGCCGCACTTGATGAACGATGCATTGTCGCGAGTTGAGGCCACCTACCAGAACCTTGACTCATTCGAGATCGGCATCACCGACGTTGATCATTACTTCGAATACCTGGGCGGTATTTCCAAGGCAGTGGAAACGCGGACCAAATCGCGTCCAGCCATTTACATCAGTGATTCGCTCTCCGCGCAAACGAAGATCCGTTCACTCGAAGAAACCGTGCGGCTCGAGAGCCGTTCGAAGACGCTGAATCCAAAGTGGTATGAAGGAATGTTGAAGCACGGTTTCCGCGGGGTTGCTGAGATTGAAAATCACGTAGCGAACACGTTCGGCTGGAGTGCAACTGCAGACGCGGTGGATCCATGGATTTACACGGAGATTGCGCGAACGTTCGTGCTCGATCGCGCAATGTTCGAACGCTTGCGGGAGTTAAACCAGTATTCGACGCAATCGCTGGTGCGGCGTCTCCTCGAAGCGCACGACCGCGGTTACTGGAATCCCGATGAGCACGTGTTGGAAAGCCTGCGCGATATTGTTGAAACGCTGAATGATCCAGTTGAGTTAGGCAAGTAGTTTCAATACAGAGCTGCAGTTTGCATTCGTCGTTGTTAGCTTCTGTCGACTTCATTGGTTCTAAGCGATATGAAGTCAGTACCACCTCGCGGTAGCGGGTGGGTGCCGGGGATAGCCGGAAATTGGCAATTGGCAATGTAAGAGACCCACCCGCTACCGCGAGGTGGTACTGACTTCATATCACGGCAGCCAGGGAGATTGAACACTGTCCGGATCGAGGACCAACAACAAGTGCGGATAATTATTTCGTGAAAATAACTGTTCTATATGTCGGATCAAGTCTGCTGGCGCCGCTGAAACAGGCGGAGCGAGAAATCAATCGCCAGCACGCTCTCGATCTGAATATTGCCGCCTACAACTTCGGCGCGCCGCTCGCTGACGACCGCTGG